>JAIQGH010000125.1 GCA_020072655.1 Terriglobia bacterium
TCGCGCATTACAGCCGCGAAGGAATGATCTGGGACCGCCCGATGCTGGAACAAGGGCCTCAGCCGACCCGCTATACGCGGTAGCGCCGCCCTTCAGAGCGGCAGGTGGAGTGCCGGGACTCAGGATTCAGAAGGCAGAGGCCTTCTTCCTTTGTGCGGTTGGAAGTCTGAGGCTAGACGCGGGTCACGGGGGGACGGGCTTATACCAGAGCCACCTCTGCGCAGGTGCGCCGCAGCCGCTGGATCTCGACCAGCAGCCGCGGACGGAGGGCACTCGCCAACGCCCCCTTGGGTCTCCCTTGAGACCCAGGATACTGCCCTAGCGGCACACAGATGTGCTTTGCCCCAAAGGCAACCGGGGGCAGGTTGCCGACCCGGCCCACCGCGCGTGCCTGCGAGGCCTTTGACAATATCCCTCGGCGGCGCCCGGCATTCGGTAGGGGTAGAGAGTGTCGACGGCACGAGCGGCAACCCCTCGCAAGGAAAGAGGCCGCCGCCCTTTGGCCCGAAACTACTTCTTCTTCGGCGGTACTACGGCGTCCTTGAAGGCCTTCGCCAGCCGGAACTTGACCACCGTCTTGGCCGGGATCTTGATGGGTTCGCCCGTCTGCGGGTTACGCCCCATGCGCGCCTTGCGATTCGCCTTCACCGCCTTGCCCAGACCGGGGATTACAAACTGCCCGGTGCTTTTGCACTCCTTCGTGGCGAGGCTCGCGATCTCTTCCAGAACCGCTGCCGCCGCCTTCTTCTGGATGCCCGCTTTCTCCGCCAGATGGGACACCACTTGGGATTTTGTCATCACTTTCGCCATGCGCTGCTCCTCTCCTGAAGTGGAATTTGTGGGGACCGACACATGATGGCCGGGCGACACTGTATGCAATTCGGGCCGGGGCTGTCAAGCGGTTTTCTTGTCCCGACGTCAAGAAAAGGCTGGAAAAATGCGCCTGCCGTTGAGCCTTATGCCCCGGCCGCGGCGCCTTCCCACAGCTTGAAAGTCCCTGCTGCCTCCGATATATTCACGGAAGGGGGGACGGCATGCCCATCTTTGAGTACCGATGTCAAGACTGTGGAACCAAGTTTGAGCGGATTGTTACTTCCGGCGAGGATAAGCAGTCCTGCAAGCGGTGCGGCAGCGAGCACGTGGACCGGCTCCTCTCGGTCTTCGCTGTGGTGGGGGCCTCAGACTCAGCCCGCGAACCCGGCCCGTGCGGCGCGTGCGGGGCCGCTCGCCGGGGCGTGTGCGGGGAATAATCCCTCTCCGCTTTGGAAAAGGCGCGCGACCACACCGTGAACTCCACCAGCATCCCGAACCTGCACCTCGGCACTTCAAGTTGGTCGAGTGAGGATTGGCTGGGCGTGTTCTATCCTCAGGGCACCTCGCCGGCGGACTTTCTCACTGAGTACGCCAAACACTTTGACACCGTGGAAGTCGACGCGACGTTCTATCGCTCGCCCGCAGCTTCCCTGGCCAGAAAATGGCACCAGCGGACACCGCCTGGGTTTACCTTCGCGGCCAAGGTTCCCCGCGCGATCACTCACGACAAGGTCCTGCAAGACTGCCAAGGGGATCTCAAGGAATTCCTGGGCGTGATGGATTTGCTCGGCGAAAAGCTCGGCCCGCTGCTCTTCCAGTTTCCCTACTTTAACAAGCAGGCCTTCGCGCGGCCCGAAGATTTCCTGGCGCGACTGGACCCCTTCCTCCAAGGATTGCCCTCCGGCTATGCGTTCGCCGTTGAGGTTCGCAATAAGAGCTGGCTCAGCGAACGCTTCTTGGATGTATTGCGGAAGCGGAAAGTGGCGCTCGCCCTCATCGACCATCCCTGGATGACCCCGGCCGAACAATTGATGAAGAGGCTCGACCCCCTTACGGCCGACTTCACTTATATCCGCTGGCTTGGCGACCGGAAGGGCATCGAGGAGCAAACCCAACACTGGAATCAGGTCATCATTAACCGCGAGCGGGAGATGGAGACGTGGGTTCCGGCCATCGACAAGCTGCTCGCCAGGCGCCTCCGCGTTTATGGCTATTTCAACAACCATTACGCCGGCTTCGCGCCCGCGTCCGTCGCCCTGTTCCTCGACGTCTGGGCGCGCCTCCATGCCTCCCATAACATGTAATAAGAATCCCTCGCGAAATTGCAGAACCCGCACGGCTGTCAAACGAGCCGGGAGCGGCAGCACTGACCTCCCAGGCCGATTATTTAATTGATTTCCTGCAATCCTTGTGTATGATTACCCGCAAAATCTGTTCGCTCATGGGAGGATTCGATGTGGCTGACGGCGGTGCCGATTGGTTGCATACTGTTCATCACAGGCATGGTAGTGTACTTCCCAGTTGTCTACATTCGCAAGACGAACAAGCTCGTGAAGATCCTGCAGCAGATCGAAGCTAATACCCGCAAGTAGCCAAGGCTGCAGGCCGAAGCCCGAAGTTGTGACCGCCTCCTTTCTCTGGTTCCGGAGGGGGAAGTTGATCCCCTGCAAGAACCCCTCAACGGAGGAGCCGGACCCTGGCGGCGTAAGCCTGCGCCGCGAAGTCCTTCTCCCTCGGAGGGCTTTTTATCCCCTCTCAAAGATAGCTGGCATGTGACGTGGCGCCTGCAACGAGTGAAGCACGCCCAACAACCCTTGTCCTTAGGAAGAACAGCCTTTTCGCAGAGCTTGCCGCGAGCCCCGGACAATGGCTGTGGTGCCAGGGCCACTCGGCAGGTATTCCGCAGAGCATATCCGGGGCGAGCCCTTCTGCCGAGGCCTCGGTGAGCGAGGCGCACCGGGCCAGGGGAATCCGCCTGACGGCGAATCAGCTCAGAGTGACCTGCTGACGAATCCGCGCCTTTCTGCCGATACGTCCCAGTAAGAATCCGAGTTATGATGCCACTGAGGTGAGTAAAGCCCTCATGGCGAAGAAGGCGTCAGGAAGCCGCTACCCAGGGCTGGTGAGCCTCGCTCTCGCAGGTTGGCTTGCTTGCGCAGCTCTCTTCGCACAGCCGTCTCCGACCTTGCGGGGGGAATGGACGGCTACAACTGAGCCTTCCCGTGTCTACCGTGGCAAATGGATTGGGCAGGCTCTTGCCGGTCAGCCCAACGCGGCCCACGGGTCATGGACGCTCTCCGGGGAAGGCGGCAAAGCAATCCTGAGCGGTACGTGGTCTGCCCGCAAGGCCGGCCGACAGCTCCAGGGAACGTGGTCCGCGCAAGATCAGTACGGAAGGTCTGTCGCGGGCACCTGGCAGGCTGAGACGCCGGAGTTGAGCAGCCTCAGTCTCGAGCAGATGCTCCAAGTGAGCCTGCAGAGGGTCGTCTCCGGCACCTTCCGGAGTGGGAGACTGCGCGGGAATTGGTGGATTCGAGCGTTTTCTGCCCCCCCAGGTAGCGGCTAGCGTCTTCCAATCCTGCTCGTCGCGATATTCAGCAACAATTCCATGCCATCCTGAACGGTGAGGACAGCGCTGATGTCCAGCCGAGTTCTTTTGCCTAGCCTTTTCGGCGCTCTGCTCCCCGCGACTCGCGCCACCGGAAAGGAGAAGATCGTTGGCGGCCCGATGTTCAAACCCGCTATCAGATGTGCTATCTTAGAAAGGAGCACCGAGGTTTGGGGGCGTACTTCCTAATCCAGAAATGCCTCAGGCCAATCCCGCCTTTGGCGAGTCTCGAGGTCGCGGTGGTGGACGTGGCGACGAGCAGCTCGCGTTCCTCCTTCGAAACGGGAAGGGATGAGCCAGACCCGGCCTCAAACAAACAGACCGTGCTCATCTCGAAACGCTCCGTCAAGGAGATGCAGATCCTGGGGCTGGCCGGGGACTAGGCCCTCAGGGGCGAGAGAACGGCCTGTCGACAAGGCAACGATGGACGCGCCAGCACAGAACAAACCGGAGACCTCAGTCGGGGGACAGTGGGCGCTCGGGGCGGAGCCGTTGGCCATTTGCATGAGCTGCAACGCGACCTTCCCCCCGGAGACCGAGGAATGCCCGCACTGCCAAGTCAGCCTTTCTATCGTTCGCAAGTGTCCGAGCTGCGGGCGCGTGCAATCCGCCCAGCACTTCGCCTGTATCTATTGCGCCAACTCCTTCTTACGCGAGCACGGCTTGCGGCCCCTGGCCGCTGGTCCGTTGTCACGAAGGGCCCAAGCGGCTGAGCGGCGCCTTCTCATTGCGGTAGGCACGGCTTTGGCCGTGCTGGCCGCCGTGGGCGTGACCGTGTATTTGCTGCGGAGATCGCCGAGCCGAGCCCCGGCCATCATTGCGCAGACGTACGTCCTGCACGCCACCTCCATGCGCGCGAAGCCTTCGCCGGACGCCGCTCCGGTGAAGGACTTCCGCCCATCCCAAATCCTGAACATCACGGATTCTTCCATCGACGTGATGGGCGATCGCTGGTATCAAGTTACCGACCAGGGTCTTGAGGGGTATATGCGCCTAGAAGACGTCGCCCCCCCCAAGGCTCTGGACCCCGAAAAGGGTTATGAGGCTCTCCGCCACTGGCTGCTGGGAATGAATAACCCGTCGGCCGTAAGGGAGGCCAGAGAGGCGGTCGAGTTCTACCGAAAAACCTACCCAACGAATCTGCACGGGAGTGAACTTCAATGGCTGCTGGCCGAGGGGACGCGGAACCTTGCGGAGGGTTCTCGGGAACGCGGCACCCTGCTGGCCAGCGCCCGCGAGCAATACCAGAAGATTGCCCAGGCAGGCGGCGAGTACGCCGACCGCGCCCGCCAGACCCTGGAGCAACTCCCGACCGATTTCGCCATAGGCACCCAGCGACGCACTGAGCCGCCATCCACTTTCGGTTTCAGCGTCGTCGGCGGTTCGGCCGCCTCTTCTCGCAATGCTCCCGCGCCTTCCTCGCAAGCGCCGATTCGCAGGGTGACGGTCCTCAGTCGGACCCCGCTCTACGTACGCTTGACCTCGCCGGTGCGGCTTTCTACGGGGACGACCTTCGAGGCGGAGTTCTCTCAGGATATTTGGGTCAACAAGGAAATCGCCATTCCGAGTGGAAGTCCGGTGCGCCTGGCGGTGTCCATGGAGGGAGGAACCCCTTCCCTGCGAATCATCGATGCCGTGATCTCCGGCGAGACTTACCCGGTGTCCGCATCCCTCTCGCGTATCGAATCGCCCGACCGCACCGCGTCCCGTGGGCGGGGCCCTGCCTCGCTCCCCGCGGGAACACAGGTTGAATTCCGGCTCGACGCTCCCCTGATTGTCACTTACCGGTAGCCCGCGCTGCCCGGCCCGAAATCTATCGTTCCAGCAACAAGGCGAGTGATGTTCCCAGATCCGCGCCGACCCGCAGGGCAGAAAGCGCTGCGGGGGATCCAGGTTCTCGGCGGAGGGGTCAATAATCAAAAAAGGAACGCGGAAGGTCGCTGACGGCGCAACGAGAAGGCAAGCTTCGGTGGGTTGTGGAGTCGTTGCGCAGGCTGGGCCCGGGGAGATCCTGACTAGCGCTCGACCTTGGCGGCTTCGGCCGGCAAGTCCACCTGCATTTGCTGCAGGTCGTCAAGCCGGGAGAGCAGAAGCTCGTCGCCCACTTCCGTCCGGCTCTTGAAAATCGTGTGCGCGCAAAGTTCCAGCACGCTCTCCGCATTGAAGTAAAGTCCGGTGATGGAAAAGGGGCGAACCATCTCACGCAACGCCACCACCTTCAGGTCCTTATCAAGGAAGACGACGTCGATATCAAAGAGCATGCCCAGAGTGTGAATTCCGCGGGACGGAAAGATCCAGAGCCCGCTGTCGGACGCGAGCGAGCGCCGGCCCAGCAAACCGATCAGCCGGGTCAGAATCGAGTCCGCAATGTTCACCCGGTAAGCGAGAAAAGTCTGCTTGGTCTTGTTGAAGACGAAAACCGTGCCGTCGTCCTTCGACATAACCGCCTCCCCGTCCGAAAGACGGGGTCAGGTGCAAGGTCCGTTTAACGTGTCATCCTCTTCTTGCGCCGCTGAATGAGGATGAACAGGACGATGACGAACAGGACGCCAGCGACCACACGAATCATCGTTACGTTTTCCACTGTCTCACACCTCGCATTGTTGGAATCCGACCTACCCGCCAGTCATTACACGTGCCAGGTTCCGCCAGATCATGATTGCGGCCGGGCCGAGCAGGACAATGAAGAGATTCGGGAAAATAAACAGAACCAGCGGAGGTATCATCTTAATCGTCGTTTTCGCCGCCATTTCTTCAGCCTGCTGCCGACGGCGTACCCGCAAAGAATCAGCGAAAGTTCCCAGGGACTTGGAGATGGGCGTTCCGAACCGCTCAGTCTGCACCAGCATCTGCACGAACTGGCGAACACTTTCCACTCCGACGCGATCGGCCATGTTCCGCCAAGCGTCCAGCCGTGGCTTGCCGGCCCGCTGCTCAAGGCCGATCAGCATGAACTCCTCGCTCAATGCTGGGTGGCTGATCTTTAGTTCCTGGCCTACCCGCAAGATCGCCTGATCGAGGCCCAGGCCAGCCTCCATGCAAATCACCAGCAGGTCTAAGGCGTCCGGGAGGCTCAGCCGGATCTGCTCCCGCCGCCGGCTTATCGCGGTCATCAGCCACAGGTCCGGAACCATGAAAGCTGCGGCTGCCAGGACCGCAACCCAGAAGAAAGCGTTGTGCCTAATGAGCAGCAAGCCAAGCACCAAGGCCACCGCGGGCAGCAGGATCCGGACGAGGAAGTAAATGTCGGCGTGCACCGTCTTGCGATACCCCGCGGAGGCCAAGCGTCGGACCAGATCGGGATCCTCCCGCGATCCTAGCAGTCCGCGAAGGGGTTGAACGACCTTGCTCACGCGCTCGGAATCCAAAAGCGACGCGAGCATCGTCTTGCCACCCGGAGCATAGCCCGGCGTCGTCCCTCCAGTCACTTCGATGAGCCGGGTACTTTCCCGGGAGCGCCCGCCCAAAATGAGCAGGATCAACCCAAAACTCAGCACGAACACGGTAGCGATCACAACGATGTAGACGACCAATCCATCACACCTTGATGTCGATGACTTTGCGGATGACCCATCCGCCCAGAATCAGCAGTCCAACGCCGATATAAATCAGTTTTTGCCCGACGGGATCCGTCAGCAGGACTTTCTCGTAATCCGGATTGAAAATATTGATAAGCACGAACATGATGAACGGGAGTGCCGCCAGAATCCAACCAGTCAGGCGTCCCTGAGCTGTATACACTCTCAACTGCCCCCGGAGCCGGAATCGTTCCCGAATGACCGCGGCGGCCTTGTCCAGCACTTCCGCCAGATTCCCGCCTGTCTCCTTCTGCACCAAAATGGCCGTCACCAGAAACTGGACGTCGGGAATCGGGACGCGATCCGCTAGGTTGAGCATGGCCTCACGCAAGGGCAGGCCAAAGTTCTGTTCCTCAAAGACACGGCGGAACTCCGACGCCACCGGTTCCGAACCTTCCGCGGAAACCATCTCGATCGCGGACGTAATCGTGTGGCCGGCGCGTAACGCTCTCGCCATCAGGTCGATAGTGTCCGGAAGCAGTTCCTCGAACCGGCGCAGCCTCTTCCAGCGCTTAAACACCAGGTAAAGGTAAGGGATCACGCCCGCGGCGACTCCCGCCGCCAGCGACAAGACAAACGTCGGGGCGCGAAAGCTCGCCAACCAGGTCCCGGCAATGAGCAGAACCAACGAGCCGGAGACCAGCGTCCCCACCGTCCAACTGCTCTCTGCCTGGGTCAGCAGGCGCTGGAGCCTGCTGAATATGGGCACCTGCTGCATCAGGTCATTCAGCCAGGGAATATCGCTGAGGGTTTCCTGCCGCAGGATGTCGGTGGCGTCATCTACAGCGCCCGTCGAAGCGTGCTCGATCGTCCGCAAGCGCCTTTGGAGCGTCTTCTCGGACTTGGTCGGCCGCAGCGCGACGACCAAAATCACAAAGGTCAGGACCATCAGTACGACAAATACGGTCAGCGGACTCATGACAACCCTTCCCGGCCGATCAAACTTCCATCGAGTGCTCAAACAGCGTCGCGGGGAGATTGATCCCCGAAACCTTGAGTTTCTCAGAGAACTTGGGCCGAATGCCGGTCGCCGAGAAGCGGCCCAGCACGCGGCCGCCCGGGGCGACGCCGCGCTTCTCAAAAAGGAAGATGTCCTGCATGCTCACGACGTCTTCATCCATGCCGGCGATTTCGGTGAAATGCGTAATGCGCCGCGTGCCGTCGCTCATGCGCGATATTTGGATGACAATGGTCACGGCCGAGGCGATCTGCTGCCGGATGGCTTTCTCGGGCAGATTCAGGTTGGCCATCAGGGCCATGGTTTCCAGGCGCGCCACTGCGTCGCGGGGGCTGTTCGCGTGGATGGTGGTCAGCGAGCCGTCGTGGCCGGTGTTCATGGCCTGGAGCATATCCAGCGCTTCTTCGCCGCGAACCTCACCCACGATGATCCGGTCGGGCCGCATGCGCAGGCTGTTGATGACGAGTTGACGCTGCTTCACGGCGCCCTTGCCTTCCACGTTCGGAGGGCGGCACTCCAGGCGCACCACGTGTTCTTGCTTCATCTGGAGTTCAGCGGAGTCCTCAATGGTGACGATGCGTTCTTTGTCGGAAATGTAGCCGGACAAAACGTTGAGCAGGGTCGTCTTCCCGGCACCCGTGCCGCCGGAAATCAAGATGTTCAAGCGCGCCTTAACGGCCCCTTTCAACAGTTCGAGCATCTGCGCGGTCAGGGTGCGGTTCGCCAGCAGGTCATCCGCCTCCAGAGGAACGTGGCCGAAGCGCCGGATGGACATGATAGGTCCGTCGATGGCCAGGGGAGGAATGATGACGTTCACGCGCGACCCGTCCATTAGCCGCGCGTCCACCATGGGCGAGGACTCGTCCACCCGGCGCCCCACGGCGGAGACAATCTTGTCAATGATATGCATCAGATGCGCGTCGTCTTTGAAACGGACGTTCGTCATTTCCAGGAGCCCGGCCCGCTCCACGTAAACCTGCTTGTGCGTGTTCACCAGAATATCGTTGATCGTCGGGTCCTGGAGAAGGGGCTCCAGGGGCCCCAGACCGAACACTTCGTCCAGAACTTCGCGCGATAGCCGCTCCCGCTCCATGCCGCTCATCGGCGTGCTCGATGCGGTCACGAGATCCTGAATGATGGAGAAGATCTGGGAGCGCGCCCGCCCATCCCGCAGGTCCATGAGTTTCTCGAGGTCGATGCGACTGAGCAAATCGCGGTGGATGGTCGATTTCAACTCCTGGTAAGCTTTCGGCGTCAGCCCGGCAGCCTTCTTCTCGGCCCCCGGTTTACCAGGTCCCTGTCCTCCAACTGTCAATGTCGTGCGTCCTACTTCGCCCATATTGCCTCCTTACCCAATCCCCGTTTCCCTAACCCCCCAGAAAACCGAACATCCCTTTCTCGGCTTTCTTCCCCGGGACTGGCTTGCCAATCAAGGTCTCGACCCATTCGTTCAAGCTGCGCATGAGCTCCGAACGTGGCGCGATGGCGAGCGGATCACCGCTGTTGATCGCCTTGATAACTTCCGCATACTGATTGGGAACCTTCCAGTGGATCTTCTTATGAATCGCTTTCTCAATCTGGGCGTCCGTGATGGTTCCGCCTTTGGTGTGCCGGTTGACCACCACCCGGATTTTGTCGTGGGGGTAGTCGAAACGCGCCAGAAATTCCAGATGGCGGGCCACGTTGCGCAAGGAGGGGATCTCCGGCGTCGCCACCAAATAGACACAGGTCGCGAGGTCGACCACGGCCATCGACCACAAAGTCGTAGTGGATTCGCAGGAATTCCAGGATGTGCTGCAAGGCCTCATGGCTGACATGCCGCGTGGTCTCAACGCCGTCCGGGGCCGGCAGGACTTCCAGGCCGCTGCGGTGTCGAGCCAGAAACCCTTGCAGAAACTCCGCGTCCAGCCGATGGGTATTCTCCGCGAGATCGTAGAAATGATACTGATGTTTGGCGAGGGCCAGGAAGATCGAGGCATCCCCCAGATCGGGATGCAGATCCACCAGCAGGGTCTTCCGGGCCTGGGCTAAATGGGCGGCCAGATGGATCGCCAGCGTCGTCGCGCCCGTCCCGCCCTTGGCGCTCAAGAAAGCGAGGATCTGGCCAACCACCTGCTCCCGTTTATCCTTCCGTCGCGCTCCGACGCGCGCCAGCGCCTCCAGGAGTTGATCGCGGTCGACGGGTTTGATCAGGTATTCCGTGCACCCGCTGCGCATGGCACGGATGATCAAGTCGGCCTGGGATTTTGCCGAAGCTGCGAAGATGGCCGTCTCGGTCAACACCTCATGGATCCTTTCCGCGGTGCGGCCAGCCTTGTCGCGGTCGCGGTCGAAATCGATGACGCAGATGTCGGGCCGGAGATCCTTGAGGCGATCTACGAAGACCGAGTCCTGCTCCTCGGCCAGATAGTGCTGCAGTTCGGTCACCAACTTGGCCAGGGGCATGGAGTCCAGGAAACCCCGGAGTTGGGCTGCCGAGTCCTGGTCCAGACACAGCGTGGCCACCGAAAGCGAGTCCGTCGCGGGCATCTTCGTCCGCTCCGAGGGCCGGATTGTCCAATCAGAACCCATCGGCTCTCTATTTCTGCTGGGCGGGCGCTTGAGCAGGTGCAGCGCCCCCGCGCCCCGGCAGATCCTTATCGAACCCAGGCACATCTAGTTCCTGAATCGGCGGCTTAGGCGGCGCAGGCGGAACGCCGCCCGCCCGCACCGGGTCGACAATGTGCGGAGTCACCAGAACCAAAAGCTCGGTCGTAGATCGGTTGTAATTCCTCGAGCGGAACAGTTGCCCAAGAATAGGAATGTCCCCGATTCCCGGGATCTTGTTGAGTTGGGCCTGCACTCTCCGGTCAATCAGCCCCGCGATGCCGAAGCTTTGTCCGTCTTTGAGCTCAACCTCCGTTTCGGCCCGGCGGGTCGAGATGGCGGGAACCAGAAATCCAGAAATCGTCAACGCATTGGCGAAGTCCAGAGTGCTCACCTCGGGGGTGACCTGCAGCCGGACGGAATTCTCCTTCGTGATGAAGCCCGTGAAATCCAGGCGCACACCAAAGGGTCGAAACTGAATCGTCACGGCCGTGAAGTTCGTCCCCCCCTGCACGACGGGAAAGGGAAACTCGCCGCCCGCCAGAAAGCGCGCGGGTCGGCCATTCAGGGCGAGCAGGTTGGGTTCGGCCAGAATCTGTAGCACGTTCTTCTGCTGGAGAGCTCGAATCGTGGTACCCAGGTTCAAATCAGGCCTGAATAAGAAGATGTTCAGAACGTCGGTAAACGACATGCTGGTCGACGTTCCTTTTAGCGGCGCCCCGATCGTGCCTGTGACTTCGGTCCTTCCGGCGCTGCCGGTCGGCGGGCTAAACTGCTCCGTTGAGATAGTGCCCGGCGTATTCAACGCTCCTGTACTGAATATGTTAATCCCCAACTGGTCGATCTTGGTACGGTCAACCTCCGCAAACTTCACTTCCAGCAGGATTTCCTTCTCGTGGGGCGGCTCAGCAAGCATCATGGAGTTGACCGTGGTCTTTGAAAAAGTGCCCGCCATCTTCAGAACATTGTCGATGGCGTCCTGGCTGGATACCGCCCCGGAAAGAATCAAATGGTCCCCCTCCGCCTGGACCTGAATGGGCTCATTCGGATAGGCGAGCTGAATGCTGTCGCGCAACCCGGCCACGTCCAGGTCCACCAGCACATCCAACATGCGAGAACGGCCAGACTCGTCCCAGAGGATCAGGCTGCTCGCCCCCACGCCCCGCGCCGTAACCACGAGTTGCGATGGAGTGGTCGTCACCGCTTCGATAACCGTAGGGTTGCTCACCAAGACGCGCTTCAGGCGAGCCTCCAGGTTGATCACCAGCGATTTTCCGGCCAGCACGTGCAGAGTTTGGGTCTCCCCAGGAGCGGCTTCCTGGGCCGGCACCGTTCGAACGCCAGCGACGAGCCCCACCGCCACAAGAACCGTCAAGGCAACCTTCATCATTCGCCCCCTCAAGGTCGAACGAGATGATCTACATGATCTCCATGGTTCACTGCTGCTGGGGCGCGGGCGCGCCCTCTTCGAATTTTTCAATACTCCGCTTGGCCCCCTGAATGACTTCGACGGTATAGAAGTCGGGGGGCTTAACCGGCACCGTCTTGACAACGACGATTTTGCGCGTCCGGGCCGAACGTTTCATCGGTTGAGGCTCCTCGGGCGGCTTCCTGGCCCCCGCCACGAGTTCATCCAGACTGACCGCCCGGGTAACGGGCCTCTCCTTGTCCGCCCCGCTGCGGAGTACGAACTGAATCGTCGCCTGATTGCTCGCCAAAAGTAGCTTTTGCGAGTCCTCGGGATTGAGAAGCAAAGTGACCACGTTGACGGTCTGTGGCTTGCCCTCCGGGTCAGGCTGGATTTTCTGCCCGGCCGTGATGACTTCCACATCCTGCAAAATCGTCTGTGTGATCGGCGACCCGCCGCCGGGCGGCCGGAACGTAGCCAGAACGTCCACACGCGAACCCGGGTAAAGAAATCCGGCCACACCCACGATCTCATTCGAGCGCACGGAGGTCGCTCTCATCCCTGGGGGGATCTTCGCCGTCAAGCCGAGTCCCGAACCGGGCGCGGCCAGGTAGCGATCGAGAATGGGTTCCTTCTCGCCCACCGGATACACTAGGGATCGCCCCACCACTTCGTCAATCTTAGCAAAGGCGCCGTTGAGTTGAACCGTGACCGGCCAGTCGGTCGTGTTGAGATCCTCCGCTTTCAGAACAGCGCCGGCAGGCAGTTCTTTCGCCGAGACGACCACTTTCCTCATCTGGATGGTGGCGGTCTGGCTGCGCAGACGCGTATAGACAAAGTACGTGGCCCCCCCCGAAAGGATGAGGGCCACCAGCAATGCGATGACAATTCGTCGAGTATCCAAGGTTCAGCCTCGTACAAGCATCATGCCGTAAGCGTAAAACGTGCCAGCGGCGATCGCCAGGGCATACGGAACGCGGATGGCCTGGGGATTCTCCAGATTAATCTCCGGATGGGGTGCAAGCCCGGCCACAACGTGGAAGCGCAGCAGTGCCCCCACGTTGCGCAGCGTGCTGAGCGCCCTCTTGCGTACAAGCATGTAGCCTAGTGCAAGGATACCGCCCGCGATCGCGGTCACCATCATGATGACCACCAACTGCTGCAGTCCCGCCCAAATGCTGATGGCAGTCATGAGCTTGACATCGCCGGCGCCCATCCCCCGCACAAGGAAGAAGAGGAAGAATACACCGCCCCCGATGAGCCCCGCTGCCAAGCCGTCCAGGACTCCGCGGGAGCCGCCCAAGATAACTCGCAACAAGAGACCGAGCGCCATCGCACCATAAGTCAACCGGTTCGGAATGCGAGCGAAGCGTAAGTCCCAAACGACTGCCAGGCCCACGCACACCAAGGCGCCGATCGCGAGAGAAACACCCATTGGCGTAATAACAACCCAGTATTCAAACAGCCAACCCTTAACGGACACGCGGAGCGCCCGCGCGCTCCTCGGTCGCCGTCTTAGCAGCGCAACGATTAGGGCGCAGCCGCAATGTTACTGCTGAGCTTAGCCCCAATCGAAGAAAACGCAGTATTGATCGCGGAGGCCACCGAGTTCATGCCGACGACTGCCGCCAGCGCGATCAGAGCTGCAATCAGCGCGTATTCGATCAGGTCCTGACCGGATTCCTCGCGGTGCAGTTCGACCAGAAGGTCTCTAAACCACTTTGCCATTCCATCCTCCCAAAGTCTGCGGATTCTGGCGCCGACCCGCTTCCCGTGTCGCCAGTCCTGGATGTTCCCGAGACTTCGGACAACTGTAATGCAGACTATGAACCAAAGCCGGGGTGAAATCAAGAGCATTTCCAATCCCTCGGTACACCAATGGATTACAGGGAAATCCCGAAGAAGTCGTCGTCAAGGGCTGTCTATTAATGGTCACACGTCTGCGCACGCGTGTGTTCCATCTGGATGACTCGTTTACTCGCGGTGGAACCCGACGAACGAAAGCGACCTACCTTGCCAAGTGCCTAGGCCTCCCCGGAAGGGTTTCCTCCGGGCAGGGCAAATCCTTCCTGACCAGGAAGACGTAGGGAAGTTGGCCCGCCCTCAGCGTTGTACACACCCGGTATTGCGCCAGAATGAAACCGCGTATCAGGTCCTTCGAAAGGACTTGCTGTGTCGTGGCTGGCCAGAAACACGGGATCAGCTCGGTATTGAACGCCGGCGCCCACACGACTGCGCGCGGCAAATGGGCGGCCAACTGGCCCCGCGCCTCTTCAAATTCCTCCTCCGAATGCATGCCAAGCTGCAGGTAGTCGAAGCGTATCGGACTGTTGGTGGCGGTGAAGAAATAATAAAGCGGCTGGTGTGGGTACACGAAAATCTCTTCCCCGGCAGGAATATGACGCTGCAAGTACGGGAGCACCGTGTCACAACAAGGGAGCTTGACGTGGCCGCGGCGCGTTTCAAGAGATTGCCCGACGCGGCGGGGGCCGGACAACAGGCACATCATCCCAAACGCTGTGAAAGTCACGATGAGGAAGGTCAAGAGGAGTGGTTGCACTTCTGTTAGAAGCCGGGATTGCACGAGCCGGCCGCTCAAAACCATGCCGAGCAAAAGGATGAGAGGGGGCGAAACGTAAATCAAATGGTCCACGTCCGGCCTGCCCGTGGCCACCGCACTCAGGACCAGGCCAACGCCGCAAGCGCTGGCCAGCACGCAGCAGGAAGCCGTGGCGCTTGACTGGGTCGCGCGCTTCCCCCGGCAGGCCGCCGGGACCAGGAGCGCCAGTCCCAAAAAGGGTAGAAAAGGGACTACGAAGAAGGGACTGGTCAAAGTCATAATGAACAACGACCGGAGCACAGAGCCGCTACGGTAGAGTGTTATCGACCCTTCGCAGGAATTCGGCACGCTAGCGTACGGGAGACGGTTGGCGAGCGAGTAGTGATGGAGCGGCCAGAACCAATCCGCCAGCATCGGACGGAGGCTGTGCTGGGAGGCAAAATAGCCAAAGGTAAGAATGGCCGGCCAAGCGAGGCCGCCAGCCAGTGCCGAGAGGTTCCGGGGGCGGAGGAGGTCCGGAGATCTCCCCAAACGCGCCAGGACCAAGAAGCCCAGGCCGAGCCCGACAATCAAGCCTGCGCCCTTGGACTGCTCGAAAAGGAAGGTTAAGGACACAAGGCTCCCGGTTGCGAACGCCCACCCCCGCCGGGATGACTCCGCCCAGCGCACGGCGGCATAAAGGGCCAATACGGCCAGCACTGTGCTATCCCAATTGTGCAGGACCAAAAAGTTGCGCGGAAGGCCGATCATGAGGAAGAGATAGGCGGTCAGCCCGGCAAGCCAGCGGGGGCAGATTCGGCGGGCCAGCATGTACAGACAGACGGAGAACAAACCTCCGTAGAACAGCAGGACGACCCGCGCGGCGAAGAATGAGGTCCCCAGGAGTTTGAAGCGAAGTGCCGTCCAATAGTAGGAGCCGGGGGTATAGAACGCGAAAAAATCACGATAGGGAACCTGCCCGTCCAGGATGCGCTGCGCTCCTTGGAGAGTGATCCCCTCGTCGCCAAGAAAACCCGTGAAGTCGAGGAAAGGCCAAAGGAAGAGGACAGAAAAAGCACAAACGAGCAAAGCGACTGCCCAGTCGCGTGCGGACTGCTCTGGCCCAAGGAGGGTGGTCTCCTGGCCTTCAGCCGGGGAGGAGAGCGTCAGATTCGCCAATTGTTCTCATTGCCCCCGAATCAATCCGTCGCTGCGAGACAGGAACGCTGGCACAGGACAATTCTCTTTCCCGATTTGTCCGCGCTCGTGTCCGGCGGCCCGCCGCCGCGCGGAACCCAAACAGACGATCTTCCGGCCCAACTTTTCCCGAATCGGGCATCTCCAAGCTGGCAGGCTCCACCTCGGCACTGCGAAATCCTGTTTGCTGGCGACACGAAAGTTGATAGCTTAGGCGGGGCCGAAAAATGCGGATGTTGAGGAAAATTGGAGAGAATCTCCATTTCGCGCTGACAATCCTTCTGGCCATTGGCCTCGTGCCTGCTCTCCTGGCGGCAAAGCTCCCCATTAGGTTCGACTGGCCACGCTTGCTGGAGACGTTTTGGTTGGGACTTAACATCCAGTCTGTCTTTTTCGCCTCTCTCCTCTATATCATATGTTTCCCTATCCGCGAAACAATCCAACCTCTTTGGCGGCGTTACTGGAATCAGAAGGTGAGATTCCTCATCTTGTTTCTGCTTTTTGTTCAGCTCTATTTGCTGTTTGGGTTGACTGCCTTCCTGTTTCTATCCGTCGTCGCAGTAGCGATTCTTGAGCTGGCGGAGCGGACCCGAAATCAGCCTGGAGGCTTTGGGAGGGCCCTTTTCTCATTCCTGATCCCCGCGACTTACTGGTTTATCGGCCTGTTCTTAGTCTTCATCCTCAATCAGGCTGTCATTGCCGTAAGGCCGCATCGCGCCAACGATGCGGTCTTGAATCGTCTGGACTCCTGGATCTTGTTTGGGGCGACGGTCTCGGAGCTGGCCCACAAGGCGTTCACGGCGCTCCCGCTCATGCTCTACCGTTTCCTTGACCTCCTTTACTTTGCGATGTTCGCGCAGGCCGGTGGTGCTCTGATCATCATCGGCTTGCGCATCGGCAGAGAGCGCGCGCTGCAATTTGTGGCGACCGTTCTCACCGCGGGCTATATAGCGTTGGCCATTTACTTTCTCTGGCCGAGCCTGAGCCCCTTCTACACGTGCCCCGCGCATTTCGAGATCCTTCCCAAAGCCCTGCTGAGCTACTCTGTCCAACAGCAGCTGTTGGCTTACGTGACGTTGCTCCGCGAAGGGGGAAAGCTGGGGGAGATTGGTACGGGTTACTTCATTGCGTTTCCCTGCATGCACATCGCAACCCCGGTGGTCGCATTGTGGTTTCTCCGCCAGTGGCGGCGCCTAGCAGTTACCTTGCTCGGGCTGGACATCCTGCTTTGTGCGGCGATTGTACTTCTTGAGTATCACTACGTCGTGGACCTGATCGGCGGCGTCGCGGTTGCCGCTCTGGCAATCGCCATGGTCGACGGCCGTGAATGAATCCCCTGAGGGAGGTATCAGAGCATGAGGCCCGGGGCTTCGTCGGATTCCAATCCGAATCTGCGAGCCATGGCCCATAGCAGCTCAAAGCCCGAGAGAAGGCTCATCGAATTGCGCCTGACCGGTCCTCGAGAGCTCGCGGTCCGTCGTTAATCGACAAATCACGAACAGCCCGGGGCACCCAGGCGTAGAAGCGGTCATTGGTGTGGATTTTCTCCGGGACCGGCAACTCCAGATTTATGTCGGGCCGATAGTCCTTCACGATGGCCTTCGCCAAGCTTTCAGTGAGGTAGCGCTTCACACAGCCTTCGTCTTTTCCCGCCCGCAGGTCGAACGTCAGGATGATAACCCCGAATTGGCGCCTTTGGACGGCGGCGACCAGATCCTGGTCGGAGAGCCTTCCTCCTCGGACGAGTTGGGTGTATTGGAAAAGATCAGAAGTTGGCGTCTCGAGGCCTGCGCGCACCAGGTCGCCGG
>JAIQGH010000126.1 GCA_020072655.1 Terriglobia bacterium
AGGATGGCGAGCTGAACGTAAGCCTCCAGATACCCGCTGTCGCACTCGAGGGCCTTCTTGAGCGAGGATTCCGCGGGCTCGAACTGGCCTTGGAAGGAGCGCGCCACGCCCAGAGAGGTGAGCGCGCGCGCGAAGCAGGGGTACTCCGCGACGGCCTTTTCCAGTTGCCGCCGAGCTTCTTCGGAATTTCCTTTTTGGAGCGCGGCGCGGCCTTTTTCATATGCTTTGCGCGCCTTCTTCGGGGCGGCCAGGTCAGTACTTGCCACCGTCCTGGAAGGCGGACCCGGCGTTTCTTTGGTGTCTTGCCGGACCAGATAGATGTCCGGGTAACGGCTGGCGTACCAGTGGGTATCCACGTCTTGGAGGGCGGTTTTGTAACCCTCGGCCGTTACCCGGAGGCGGTATAACCCTTCCTTAAGATCCCTGAATTCGAACTTGCCGTCGATGCCCACAAATTGCTGCGCCATGGACGCCCCCTCGGCCTCTTCGAGGCGCACGGTGATGTCGTTGGGAAGTGGCGAACCATCGCCAGTGTGGACCTGACCTTGGATGGAGACCGGTAGTTGCTGGCTTAGTCCAGAAGGCGCCGCCGGTGCGGCAAAAACGATGAGCAAGCAAGTTTTGAACACAACACGGCGGAGCCGCAACGCACGCAGGAAGGCGCGCAGGCGTGGCACAGATACTCCCACCTGAGCAGGCTGCTCTGCGGAGGCAAAGCCAGGAGTGCCTCTGCCACAACGCCCGCTGCATGAATTTGTGCATTCTGCAAACGTTTCTGGGATTGGTACCATAGCGCGTAGGATACCGCAAACGGCCGTCGGTTGGGGCAAATTGTCGAGGTTGCGACGGAGCGCGAACCTGCTTCCCAGGGCCTCGGACTTTTTGGCGGCGACCCCGCTGTCGTGGGGTCGGCATCGGCATCACGGTCGTGTTAGAATCGCCGACTATGCGGAGCAAGTTGCTTCTGACCCTAACCTGCCTTGGCGCCGCCTTCCTCCCTCTTCAAGCGCAGCATCCGGCATCCCAGCCTGAGGTGGAATACCGCCAAGCGAGGGTTTTGCTGGCGAAAAAGGACTGGAAAGGCGCGGCGGCGGATTTTGAAGAAGTCATCGCGGCGCAACCGAACCGCGCCGGGGCGTACACCGGCCTGGGGATCGCGCTGGTGAAGCTGGCCGATTGGGGAAAAGCAGAGGCTGCCCTGCGGAGCGCCCTCAGGCTCGATCCGCAAGATGCTCAGGCCCATTATTACCTGGGGCTGCTTCTCGCCGAGTCGCGGAAATTCAAGGAGTCGGCCAGCGAGCTCGAAGCCGCGATCGTGCTCCAACCGGGAAACGAAAAGGCGGAGTTGGCCCTGGGCCTGGTTTGGCAGCAGTCCGGCGAGATCCAGAAGTCGTTTGCTATTTACCGGGGGGTCCTGAAGCGCCACCCCAAGTCTGCTGAGGCGCACAATGGTCTCGGGCTGGCGTACAGCCAGAGTAATGACTTGCCCGCTTCCATTGCGGAGTTCCGGAAAGCGGTGGCGTTGAGACCTTCCTTTGTTCGAGCTTACAACAATCTCGGTTCAGCGCTAATGCGGTCCGGGAACGTGCCCGAGGCGGTCAAGGCCTTCCGGGTGGCGGCCCGGCTCCAGCCTGCGAACGTCGAAGTCCACATCAATCTCGGCCTAGCCCTCCGGACCGAGGGGGACACGGACGCCGCCCTGGCTGAATTCAAAAGGGCGGTGGCGCTCCATCCCGGCCGCGCCCTTGCCTATTATGCCCACTATCAACTCGCGCAGACCTACAGGCAGGGGGGCGACCTCAAGCGCGCGGTGGAGAGCTTCAAGGCGGCTCTTCGCGTGAGACCGGAAATGAGAGAGGGCTATTATGGTCTCAATTCCACCTTGAAGCAGATGGCGTCCCAGCGCCCAGGCCCGCCCCAGGCTCAAAAGGTCGCTCCGCTGGCCGAGGCGCACTTCCGGCAGGCGGAGGAGCGCTTTTCCCAGGGTGACTTCGGAGGCGCGGCCAGCGAGTTGCGCGCGGGGCTTGCTTCCGACCCCGCCTACGCGAGCGCGCACAATTTGCTCGGCTTCATTCTCGGACAACAGGGGGACTTGCCGAAGGCGGTCGAGGAGCTCCGTCGGGCGATCGCGCTCGACCCGAACTCCGCCGACGCCCGTTACAACTTGGGAGTGGCGCTCTGGTACTCCGATGAGAGAACCCAAGCCATCGCCGAGCTCGAGAAGTCGATTGACCTGAACCCCGCTTCGAGTGAGAGCTATGCGTTTCTCGGGATGGCGCTGAAGGAAAACGGCGATTACGAGAGGTCGCTCGGGAACCTGCAGTGCGCCCTCAGCCTTGATTCCGCGAACGGTCCTGCTTACATGGACCAAGGAATCGTCCTGCTGAGAACCGGGGAGGTGGAGGCCGGCCTTATCCAGCTTGCCTATGCTCTGGACCTTGGTTCCGGCGTGTCCTTGAGTCCTTCGCAGCTCGCCGAAGCGATCGCCAGCGTGCGTGGAGTGCTGGTACACAGCGCGAACAGTCCAGAAGCCCACTACATGCTGGGGCGATTGCTGGGCAGGGGTGGAGCCGAAGCGCACGAAGTCCTTGCCGAGTTCCGGGAAGCCGTCCGCCTAGCGCCGGACTTCTTTGAAGCCCATAACGCCCTGGGGCTCTTGCTGACCCAAATGAATCAAGGCGAAGAGGCGGCGACGGAGTTCCGGCAGGCGATCCGCCTCAAGCCGGACTACGCCGAGGCCCACGCCAACCTGGGCGCCGTGCTGATCGACAGCAAGCTCGACGAAGGCCTCCAGGAACTCAAAACGGCGATCCGGCTCAAGCCCGATCTCGAGGAGGCTCATTTCAACCTGGCCATGGCCTACGAGCGAGCGTCGGACCTGGAGCAGGAAATCGCGGAGCTGCGCCAGGTGGTCTCCATGAACCCGAAGGCGACTGAAGCCGAGTACAACTTAGGGAAAGCGCTGCTCAGGCGCAAATCCGTGGACGAGGCCATCGCCCACCTCAGCCGGGCGATCGACTTGGAGCCCAATCACGGCGGCGCCCATTATCAGCTCAGCCTGGCTCTGGCCAGAGCCGGCAAGTCCGAGGAGGCTGCCCAAGAACAACAAATCTCGCGCAAACTGATTGCCAACCAAGACCGCGTCAAGATTGCCCGCGACACGATCGGCAAGGCTCAACTCGAATTGAGTCAGGGCCAGACCCAGCGGGCCATCGAGGACTACAACGAGGCCATCCGTCTCGAGCCTTACTGGGCCGAAGCCCACATTGGCTTAGGGGCCACTCTGGCCAAAGCCGGGGAGCTGGAGCGGGCCACGGGGGAATTTCGGCGCGCCCGCGAGCTCAAACCCGATTCCTTCGAGGCCTGCTACAATCTGGGGAAAACTTTGCTCGGGCAATCACAGCTTGACGGGGCCATCGAGAGTCTGACCGAAGCCGTTCGTCTTCGTCCTTCCTCGGTTCCGGCCTATAATGACCTTGGTTTGGCTTGGGCAAGGAAGGGCGACGTCCCCATGGCCGTGGCCGCTTTCAAGAAGGCCCTGGCGATTGATCCCCATAACCTTGAGGTGCGACAAAACTTGGGTGGGGTGCTGAAAGAACCATGATTCGAGGACCTGGGTTCGCTACGTTCATCGCGGTATGTTTCGTGTGGTGCGCGGCGGCAGCGCCGGTCGAGGCCGCCCTCCCGCAAGACCCGGCAACCGGCGTCGTCGATCTTGAGGTGGCCCTCCAACCAATTGAAGAGCAAATCGCCGAGAACAACTTTGAGGCTGCCATCACCTCGCTGAGCGAATTTATCAAGACGAATCCGCAGGTCGCTCGGGCCCATTACGACCTCGGCTACGCCCTGTTCCGAACTCATAAATTTGGGGCCTCCATCCGGGAACTCTCGAAAGCACTTCAAATGAATCCGACCAACGCCGCGGCCCACAAAATCCTCGGGTTGGATTGCACGATCGTGGGCCGGTTTGATCTGGCCGAGGTGGAGTTGCGAGAGGCGGCGCGGCTGGCCCCGGAGTCGGCCGAAATTCATTATTCCCTGGCCAGGGTTTACTATACCCGCGGGGTCTTTCCGCTGGCCAAAACCGAGTTTGAGAACGCCATCCGCTTGAACCCTTCCTATATGAAGGCTTACAACAATCTTGGGCTCACGATGGAGGTGCTCGGCGATAACACCGCGGCGCTCAAATACTACACCACCGCGATCAAACTCAATGAGGAACAGAACCTCAAGTCGGAATGGCCCTACGTTTATCTGTGCAGCTATTACAATCGCCGTGAAGACTATGACAACGCGCTGGGTTACGCGCAGAAGGCGCTCGAGGTCAACCCCAAGTCGGACCAGGCTTATATCCAGGTGGCGAAGGCCTACCGGAATCAGCGCGAGTGGCAGAAAGCCGCGGAGGCCGCCCAGAAAGCGATCGCCCTCAACCCTCGAATAGCGGAGTTCTATTACGTGTTGAGTCTCTGCCTGCGCAAGCTGGGCAAGGCGGCGGAAAGTCAGGCGGCTATGGATCAATTCGAGAAGGTGAAGCGGGAGCGGGAGTCGGAGGAGCCCGCCGGCAGGCTGCTCGATCAACCTCCCCAAGAGCCCCTGACGGCTCCGGCACCGTAGGGCCGGTCCGGCCGCGGCGGGACAGGACTTCGCCAGACCAGCATGAGACGGCAGCAAATTTTCTCAGCAACCTGCCAGAGGGCGGGGCTACGGGGGCATTGACCTGTGAGGCCATTTGGTGACAAATCGCGGCGGGATTTTCTTCGTTTGCTCTCTTGTGCCGGACTAGGCGCTGTCCTCCCCGCGGCAGGCGGGGCCGGATCCACGGGTCAGCGCAGGGCGCGCGGTCCGGGCTTCACCCTGATTGACGTTGCCGCCCAGGCGGGACTCAGTCACGCCATCAATATCTGCGGGGGCATCGATACAAAGCGGTATCTCCTCGAAGAGTTTGGCTGTGGCGCGGCCTTCTTCGACTACGACAACGACGGCTGGCAGGACATCTTCCTCGTCAATGCAACCCGCTTGGAAGGCGACCCAAATGGACCCGAGCCTTCCAACTTCCTTTTCCATAACAACCGGGACGGCACCTTCACCGACGTCACCAGGAAGGCGGGTCTCGTGCGCTCCGGCTGGGGACAGGGGGTCTGCATCGGCGACTACGACAACGACGGGTTTGACGACTTGTTCGTGACCTACTGGGGACAGAACGTCTTGTATCATAACAACGGGGATGGGACGTTCACGGATGTCACCGCAAAGGCCGGGCTTCTGCAAACCGGCGCGCGTCCGAGATGGAATATAGGCTGCTGCTTTGTTGACTACGATCGCGATGGAAATTTGGATCTGTTCATTTCGGATTATGTCAATTTCGATTTCCAGGTGTCCCCGCTCCCCGGCGCCAACAGACTTTGCACGTTTTACGGGGTCCCCGTCGGTTGTGGCCCGCAAGGCTGGGCGGGAGGAACCAACATCCTCTATCACAACCGCGGGGACGGGACGTTCGAGGACGTATCGGAACGGTCCGGGGTCACCACACCGAGGGGGCCGGACGATCCGGTCACGGTCAGTGACAACTGGATCCCGGTGGGGTCTTACGGTATGGGCACCGTAGCCGCCGATTTCGACAACGACGGTTGGCCGGATATCTACGTCTCCAACGACGAAGCCCCTAGCCTGCTCTACCATAATAACCACGACGGTACTTTTACCGAGATGGGCGTGGCCGCTGGCTGCGCGGTTAGCGAGAACGGATCAACTCAAGGGGGGATGGGGGTTGCCGTCGGCGACTACGACTGCGATGGTTGGCTTGACATCCTCAAGCCCAACTTCTCGGACGAGACCGTGAACCTCTATCACAATAACGGCAACGGGACGTTCTACGATGCCGTGTTTCGGGCCGGGCTGGCCGCCAGCACTCGTTCGATCGGCTGGGGGCCCGGTTTGGTTGACTTCGACAATGACGGTTGGAAGGACATCTTCATTTCCACGGGGCACGTTTACCCGGAAATTGCGGCGCGGAGGCTGCACATTACTTACGCTGAGCCGAAGATCCTGTATCGGAATCTGGGCAACGGGCGCTTCGAGGATGTCTCGGCCCAGGCGGGCCCCGGCGTCACTCAACCTAAAGTCAGCCGGGGATGCGCGTTCGGTGATTTTGACAACGATGGCGATGTGGACGTCGTGGTCAACAACATGAACGAGGCGCCGTCGCTTCTCCGCAACGATTGCGAGACCAAGAACAATTGGCTGAAGGTGAAGTGCATCGGCACCAAATCGAATCGCAGCGCGATTGGGGCGCGCGTACGCGTGGTGACGGGCCAGCACGCGCAAATCGAGGAAGTCATGAGCGGGTCGAGCTATGTCTCCCAAAACGACTTTCGCCTGCACTTCGGCCTCGGCCAAGCGGCCCGAGTGGACCGCCTCGAAGTGCGCTGGCCCTTGGGCCTCGTCGAGAGGTATTCAAATCTCGAGGTCAACCAGTTGGTGGTCGTCGAGGAAGGAAGCGGCATCGAACGACGCCGCCTGCGGAACAGCTAGCGCCACCTGCACTGAAAGGAAAGAAAAAAGCCGCAAGGTCGCTGGTTTGACCTTGCGGCTTTTCAGCTTAGAACTGAATCGTCAGACCGAACTGGAACCGCCTGGGGTTGTTGCACTGGGAACTTACACTCCCAAAGCCGCCGGAGCTCCAGTTCTTGTTGGGCGGGCAGAAGACGACCCGGTTGAAGATATTTCCTCCTTGTGCCTCGAACCGGACGCCCACCCGCTCGTTGATCTTGGTGTCCTTGTACAGGTTCAGATCCTCGTTGTAGAAAGCAAAACCTCGGCTCCGAGGATCGGTTCGTGCGGAATTGCCGAATTTGAGCGACCCCGGATCTGCCCAGCCGCTCGAGAGCAGATAGCGATCCGTGGCGGGATTTTTGAAGTCCGCGTTCACGCCCGCGTCGCCCGCGCCAATCTTGTTAGGCCTCTTCGCGCCGTTGAACAGCAGGCCCGACATGTCGTTGTTCATGGTGATGCTGAGCGGCCGCCCGGCGTTATACGACTGCTGGGCGGAGAGCTTCCACCCTCCAATGAACTTATCTGCCGCCCCGCTGACGCCCGAGCCAAACTTCTTGCCTTTTCCGAAGGGCAATTCCCAGACCCAACCGACAGAAATGTAATGCGGGACGTCATCGTAGCTCAGGGAACGCTCCCCTCTGTCGCGATCAATGGGATTTTGAATGTTGCTCTGCGCGCTCATGGCAGATTCATTGTTCCCGCCATTGGCGCTTTCCGCACCATTGTTGATTAGTTTAGACCAGGTGTACGCCACCCGGAGCTGAAGGCCGTTGCTAAGCCGCCGATCGAACGTGGCCTGCAAGGAGTGATACATGCTATAGCCGGTGACGGCGTTGCGCCAGTTAACGGCTTGATATTGGGGCCAGGGGCGCAAGGCCTGGGCGACGGTATCGTTGTAAGGGGCGCCCGCCGGGGTATGCCAGAGGTTGGGGAAGGGGTTCGCAATCCCCGCGGCGGCATAGGAAGCATCGCTCCGCGACGTCAGCACCGACGTGCCGAGCGCCAGGACCTTGGGATCATTCATGTTGTTGCCCGGTCCCAAGTAGGCCGGAGCGTTGGGCAGGCGAGTGCCATGGTTGCCCACATAAGCAATATCGAGCGCCATGTTGCTGGAGAACATGTGGTCAATGGCGATATTCCAGCCCTGCCAGCGCGGCATGGTAGTCGTGTTCGCCGCATCACCAATTATGGCCGCGCCGCCGGGAACATAGGGCGTGTTTAGCAGATCACCCTTCTTATTAGGTATGGCGGAGAAGTCAGAGACATTCTGTGGGAAGCCGCAGCCATTACCGGAAACCGAGAGGCCGATGGAGAGCGCATAGTTGCAGGTTGAAGTCCCCGGCCCGTCCCAGTAAATGGCCGGATTCACCCCGTTGGTAAGCTGCGGTACGGTCGGGTTGCTGGTTAGTCCCCGGACAGGGTAGCCGCCCTGCAACGTTCCGGGTATTCCGCCGTAATACATGCTGTACCCGCCGCGAACCACGTTATTGGGGTTCACCGAGTAGGCAAAGCCAAAACGCGGCCCCACGTTCCACCCCGGGTCTTCAAAGGTGCGCTGGCCCGGCTTGAGAAAGACCAGAGCGCCGAGGATGTTGTTGAAGCCGGGCCCGGGATTGGGAGTGTTGGGGTCAAAGGTGGAAAACCCGTCATGCAGCTCATGGAGCCCGCCCTCGTAGTCAAACCGCACCCCAATCGTCAGAGTGAGCTTGGGGGTCACTTTGATCTCGTCCTGGGCAAAGAACGCATAATAGTTCTGCATCGGCGTATAGGGGATCAAATTATTGTAGTTGGTGCTGTCCACCTGGCCGAGTAGGAACGAGGCGAAGGCATCGCCCGAAGTGCTGAGGATATTCCCCTTGCTATCGATGCCGGCTGTTTCGTTGCCGCTAAAGGCATAAGTCCCGCCAGCGCCCAGGGCCCAGCCGTGTTGCGGGTACGTCTGGTGGCGGGCTTCAAAGCCGGCCTTGACGCTATGCTTGCCCAGGATCCAGGTGATGTCGTCCAGGAGCTGATAGCGGTTGTTGGTCTCAAACCCATCCCTCCAGGCTTGGCCAAGCGCGGTGTATCCCACGCGCCCGCCGGCGAAGCTGAGGCCAGGCGGCCCGGAGATCGCAGCCTGCGGCGTCTCGCCGGTCGGCCCGAGCCCGGTAAGGCCGAGGATTTTGTACCACCCGTGCCCACCGGAGAGCGAGTGGCCGCCCATGAACCAGCGGTCGTAAGACACCGTGGTGTGGTTGTAAAGGTTGGGTTTGATGACGTAGTCGAACTGCAGGTGATCAAACCGGTTGGCGACCCGCTGCCAGAACCCTTGACCAAAATACGTATTCTGGGCGGATTGCGTGTGAGGGTCGGCGGTCACTCCGACCGTGCAGCCGCCTGGTGACCCGCAGTGCGCGGTGCGGGGGCGCTCGTTAAAGAAGAAGGTATTGCTCATCTTGAACTTATCGCTGAAGGAGTGGTCTATGCGTAGCAACCAGGTCTTGACGTCGATCTTGTTGTTGTCATCCGAGCTTCCGCCGAACTCGTTGGGGGTGAAGATCGTGTTCCGGGCGAAGTCCGCCGGAATGAAAGGGATGATCCCCGCCGCAACCTGGCTGCGCAGCGGGTCATTGGCGGGAATCATATTCGCGCTCGCAGTCGGCAGCCCGGTCGCAGGATCGAAACCATAACCGTCCAGAACGTTCACGCCACCGACCTGCCTCAACGTGGCCGGATTGAAAATCTCACCCAGGTATATGGGGCGGCCGAGCGCGTCATTGCCCAGCACTTTGGTCTTATCCAAGATCTGGGTGAAATCACCGTTCCGTTGCGACAGCAAGGGCAGCGTGTTGAAATACCCCGTGTTCACCGTACTCCGGAAGGTGAGCATGTCGAGGGAGGTGAAAAAGAACGTCTTGCCACGTTTGATGGGTCCCCCGAAATTAACCCCATAGTTGCTCTGGACTAGCGGGATCACATTGGGCAAGAAAAAGTTCCGAGCGTTGAGTTGCGTGCTGGTGAAATAATTTCCCGCACCGCCCCATAGGGAAGCGAGCTCTCCTGAGTCTGATTATGGCCTTCTGCATAACCAAAAGAGGCCCCGTCAAAAAAGTTCTCCGTGCCGTACTGTTGGCCACCGTCCGCCCGGGCCCTGAACTGGCTGCCGCGGAAGATGGCGTCGCCGTTCGCCTCCGTGGGCATGAAGCCGGGTTGGAGCGTTAGCCGGGATTCCGCCAGGCGAATGTCTGCGCCCATCACATTAGGCAAGTCCTGGTAATACTTATTATCCACCGTGTGGCTGACGTCGGCATTTTCCGTGGCGATCATCGAGGATGCCGCTTTAACCTCTACCACCTGGGTTACGGCGCCGAGCTCGAGCGTCGCATCCTGGCGGTACCGCATACCCCCCGTCAAGATGATGCCGGGGCGTATGTAAAGCTTAAAGCCCTGCTTTTCAACTGTGACTGAGTAAGTGCCAAGAATCAATGGTGGCGAGGCATAGTTGCCGTCACTGCTGGTGCCTACCACCGTCTTGACATTCGTACTTTCATTAGTGAACGTAACGCGGGCGTCGGGAATGGCAGCTCCCGATGGGTCGGACACCAGGCCGGTGATAATGGCCCGGTCAGCGACTTGGGCCCACAACACGCCTCCGAACAGGACCGCCCCCAGAACCGAAAATAGGACCTGGAGTAGGACCAGACGAGCACTTAACGTTTTCATGGTTACCCCCTCACAATGCACAGAGCTTTCGACCCGTCCACCCTTCTCAGGACCGAAGACACAGCACTACCATCCACATTCCAAATTGTGTGACCACTTGCAGACCCGACGAAGAAGAACACGAATAGGGGTACAGGACTACCGAGACCCAAACCCGACGCTTAGCGTCTTAGGCGCCACTGTGCCCGACGGCTTCGATACTCGCAACCCCCTAGCTATCTCCTCAGAAACCTATTGCGGGGCATCAACACAAGCACTACCTATGGTGCGCAGCCTAGTCCCGAGCCAATGCTGTGTCAAGCCCCACTTTGCGGCATCTTCTGGACATTTTGCGTCAAACCGCCCAACCCTACAATTTGTCAAGAGAAAAGTCTTTGGGGTAGGGCGGGGCGCAACAGGGGTCGACAGCCGGCCTGCCAGGGCATATACGAGGCCGGTAGCGGCCGCGGATGAAAGCGATTCCACAAGGTGCGACCGTGAAACGCTTAACCGCGACGCGCGGTCCGAGTTCGCTCATCGTCCACCTTCGGCTTCCCTCACGGAGGGGGGCACAGTCGAACCGTGAGCCTGCCGCAGGAGGGTCGCCTCGCGCCTAGCCGCGGAGGGTCTTTGAATGGCCAGATTGAAGCTGGAAGACGTTGCCGAGCGCGCCGGGGTTTCGGACCGCGGCGTTGACCGCGGATGGCAAAGCTTTGACAGCCGCGGTCCTTAACCCGACGGAGTCCGCGCAGGGGGTCGAGATAGACTTCAAAGGCGGCGAACTCAGGGGCACGGGAACGATGTGGCGAATGGCCGGCTCCGATCCCGAGGCAGCCGCAGGCCTCAACTCCCCGGGCGTCACGGTGGCGGCCCTTCCTGTCAGCGAGATTCCCAGCAGGCTGAGCGTGGCGCCGATTCGCACTAACATTTACGAGTTCGCGAAGCGCTAGGGCTTGAGCGTTTTTAGTTCGGCGATTCGCTGATTTGCCAACTGCTCGATCACGGTGCCCTTACCCAGTTCCCGGGCCTTCGAGAAAGCTTCAATGGCCTCGCCGGTTTTGCCGCTATCCGCGTAGGCCTCGCCGAGGCGAAAGTAGTGTTGAGGAAGCGGTGTCGGCGTGGCCGTAATCGCGCCCTGGAATTCCTCGATGGCCTTGGCGGGGTTCTCTTGCATTAAGGCCACCATCCCCAGGGCAAAGTGGGCCTCGGCCGCCAACTTGCCTTTGCGCGCCTGGAACTGCTCGTCGGTTTCATCCGGCGGCTTCGTCATTTTTTCGAGCAGTGTCAATGCGCGGCCCGCGTCGCTTTCTGACTCAGCCAAGCGCGCAGCGCTCTCGCTGGCGCTGCCGCGCAGCATACCCGGCTGGCAGGCGGTGAGGGCGACGACGATCAGGACCGTGAGATTGTCCGGGTCCGACTTGAGGGCCTTCTCACCGTACTCGAGAGCATGGTTCGGGTCGCCGAGTTCGTGGTATGCGATGGCGAGCTGGGCGTCAACATGGGACAGGATGGCGCTTGTTGGAAACCTCTTCTCAAAATCAGAGGCCAGTTGGATTCGGCGGGTGGGATCAGCCTCGTTCTGAATGGCCTGGAAAGCCTTGCTCTCCTCACGCGAGACTTGAATTTGCGTTCCCGTGGCGCCGGTCAGGATTCCCCTTGCATTCGCTCGGCTCGTTGGGCCTGCCTCCCGGACTGCCTCGATCGTTTCACGGTCGGCGCCGGCCTTGCGCAGCCTTTTCTCGATCTTAGGATTCGAATCGAAATCGACGCCTCGGTCTTCCACCGCCACCGCGACACTTTTCAAATCACTCTGGGATGCCTTGATCAGTCGAATGAGTTCCTTCTCGGTAAATTCTTTACGGGGCTCCTGGCCCATAACGACGGACCCCGGTGATAACCCCAGCGCGAAGGCCACCAGGACAGCGCCAACCACCCTGTTCCACATGACCCAACCTCCTCCGAATGGGTGGAAACCCGCCCCGATCGGACCGGCAAAATATCGCAAGAATCGTACTCTGTCAAATGAGCGATAGAACTACTTAACGTGGTAGTAGGTCACCGCTTGAACTCAAAGCGCCCCACTCCCCTTGATTGCCTGTGGGGGGCGGGTCATGCTATTAGCAACCGACAATTTCTCGCAAGCAAAGGCGGAACCATCATGCCACACGGAAGGCGAAGGTTCATGCAAAAGTGTAGTGCTCTGGCGCTGGCCTCGGTAATGGATTCGAGAGCGCACCTCCCCTCGGCACCCTCGCCGTCGGTGCTCATTGATCCCAAGCCGCTCTTCGAAATTTCTCCCACGCTTTACATGCAATTCATGGAGCCCCTTGGCATCACCGATGGTTCGGTGGAGGCCGCGTGGGACTACGACACCGATAACTGGCGGGCGGACTTCGTTGCAACGGTCAAGGATGTCGCCCCGGGCACGCTCCGCTTTGGTGGGATCTTTAGCCGATATTATCGCTGGCGTGAGGGCGTGGGGCCGGTCGAGAAGCGGCCCGCCACGCGCAACTACGCCTGGGGCGGAAAGGAAACCAACCGCGTTGGCACGCACGAATTCGTGGACTTATGCCGCCGCGTGGGCGCCGAGCCTCTGGTCGCGGTCAATTTCTTGAGCGACGGTCGCCGGCGCTTCTGGAAGACTCGCAGCGGGGCAGTGCGGACCGGCGACGCCCAGGAAGCCGCCGATTGGGTCTCTTATGTGAACGATCCGGACAATGCTGAACGCCGAGCCAACGGCGTTGCGGAGCCTTACAACCTCAAGCTCTGGCAACTCGGCAACGAGACCTCGTACGGCAACGACGGGTTCACGAAGGATGAATCAATCCAGCACACGGTCGAGTTCGCCAAGGCCATGAAGCAACGCGATCCCACGATTCGTCTCATCGGCTGGGGCGATCGCGGCTCGAAGCCGAGCGACCCGCTTTGGGCCGGCGAGCTCCTGGACCGTGCCGGCACCGTCCTCGACTTTGTGGCCATCCACATGATGCAGCAGCGCCTGAAAAGCCCTTCGACCGTGCTGGAGGGCCTGCGCTATCAACAGGAGCCGGAACGAGCCTGGGAGGAACTACTGGAACTCTCGACGGCCATCGAGTTGAGAATCCAGGAACTCGAGGAGGCCCTCGGCTCGCTCAAGTCGCCTGTGAGCATCGCCGTCACCGAAGGCCATTTGAGCCTGCGACCGCGCAATCTCAACCCCATCTTGTGCGAATGGCTCACCGGCGTTTTCCACGCCCGCAGCATGAATATTTATCAGCGCCACGGCGCGCGGGTGAAGATCGCCACGGCCGCAGACTTCTGCGGCACGCGCTGGACGACGAATGCGGTGATGCTCCAGGTTCCGCGCGGCGTTACTTACCTCATGCCCGCGGGATCGGTGATGGCGCTTTTCAAAACCCACAATGGCACGCGTGGGGTGGCCGTGAAGTTGTGTCCCTCCGACCTTGACATCGCCGCCAGCCGCGCGGGGGACCGAATTTTCCTTCACGTTGCGAACCTAGATTACGAGCGGCCCGCCCAGGCGACTTTCGGCGTTGAAGGCATCACGGTCACTGGCGGCCGCGTGTTCGAGATTGCGCCCCAAAATCTTCGCCAGGCCGTCAGCGAGGACCAACCGACGGTTTTCGCTCCCAAAGAAAAGCCGCTGCCCTCCGGGCCTGAATGTTCGTGGAGTTTTCCAGCGGGTTCAGTGAGTGTCGTCGAGCTTCATCTCGCGGCTTCGAGCGCCGAGGGGGTAGGCGGCGACATACAAAAGCGGATGTAGCACAGGGCCCGCTCTCCGGCCTAGCGGTTTGTCCAGCGCAGCAAGGGGCAAGCTACTGCCGCCACGGCGTGGCAAGCAACAGATCGTGCGCGGGATGCGCGACGGCGAGAGCTTTGCAGCGTCGATTTTGATCCCCGCTTCGGTAGCAGCCGAGCGGACGTAGGTGACGACCCCTGTGGCCTCTTGCGCGGATACCGGAGACGCCACCAGCAGATACCTTGCCATAAAAGAATTCAACATTCATTTAATTGTTCTCCGCGAGTTTCGAGTCTATAGTACCCAACGTGCTGTTGGAACGATGCATCGCGGGAACTTTCTGTGCAGGGCTTGCCTGCCTCGCGCTTCTGGGGCAGACTCGCGGGGCTAACCCCGAGCAGGCGGCGCCTTTGCGTACTACAACTCGTCTGGTCCAGGTGCACGTTATCGCGCAGGACAAGCGAGGTGAGCTAGTCAACGGCCTGACTCGTGAAGACTTTGTTTTGATTGATGAAGGTAGCGAGCAACCCATCAGCGAATTTGCGGTGGAATCCAACGCGCCCTCGACGCCCTGCACGGAGACGCTTCCGCCCAATACGTTTTCGAACCGCTTCGAAGGCTGTCTGGACAGTCTAGGCGGGGCCACCGTGATCCTATTCGACGCTCTCAATACGCAACTCACCGATCAGGTCTACGCCAAGCAGCAGATTATCAAGTTCCTCGAGCAGTTGCGCCCAGACGATCGCGTGGCTCTCTACGCCATGGGTCAGGGCCCACTTATTCTTCAGGAATTCACCAGCGATCCCGAACTCCTCCTGCGTGCCCTTACGGACTACCAGGGGAAGCTCTCGCCGGACTTGGATACCTCTGATACCTTTGTGGCGGGCGACGCGGCGACAGGCATCGGTCAGCTCAATACGTGGCTGGATGAGATGAAGCTGAGGCTCTACGAGTACGACGCGCGGGATCGCACCTTAAGAACCACTTCCCTGCTGGCAGCCATCGCCAATCATGTGGAGCGGATTCCGGGGCGGAAGAACCTGATTTGGGTATCGGGCAGTTTCCCGGTCTGGCTGGAGCGCAGCACCGTGCTGATGCCTGAGAAGATTGAAGGGAGGAAGTGGAGTATCGAAGCGGAGTTGGACCGTGCGGTGCGGGCCCTCCACCGGGCCAACCTTGCCATATACCCCGTGGACGCGCGGGGCCTGATGGCACCACGCTATCTCAGTGCCGAGCACGCAAGCATTGGCCTTGAGCCCGCGGGGGCGGATTCCGCCACCTTTATGAACATGCAGGTGCTAGCCAAGCGCACCGGAGGCCGAGCCTTCTTCAATGACAACAACCTGCGGGCCGCGCTCCGCCGCGCCGCAGACGACTCGCGGCTGGTCTATGTCCTGGGCTATTACCCGACGCACGGGAAATGGAACGGAAGGTTTCACGAGATCAAGATTCGAGTGAAGCGGCCTGGTGTGCAGCTGTGGCACCGGCAGGGCTATTTTGCTCAGCCAGAAGAACCCGCCACCACCCAGTATCGTCAGTCGATTTTCAACGCCGCCTTATGGAGTCCGCTGAGCGCTACGCGCCTGGGACTGAGTGTGCGAGTCAAGGTGACACCCACCGGTTTGCTGGACTTGGAGCTTCTATTCGACCCGCGCGATATT
>JAIQGH010000127.1 GCA_020072655.1 Terriglobia bacterium
CCAGCGTCGATCATCACCGAAAACTGCCGGGTAAAGATGGCCAGTTCTTTGGCGCTGACTTTCCCGCCAACTTTGGGCTTGGGAATGGCGATCTCCCGGCCCTTTTCGACGATGCGGGTCGGGCTGATTTGTTCGCGCCGCAGGTTGGCATCTAGCGCCTCGCGGCTGGGGGCAAAGCGCGTTCCACTCACTTGCTCGCCCGTACGGGAAGTGCCACGAAATTCGAATTGCGGCATTTTCAGGTCACCTCACTAGTTGGACGCCTTCCTTCCCGCGAGCGAAGGGCCACTAACGCCGCGCGGTGGTGTAGGACGGCGTCGGTCGTTGGGCGGCGCCGGTGGGCGCGCCGCGGTTGATCATGTCCTGGAGCTCCTCGGGGTTGCTCGACCGCCCCAAGGCCGTCTCCAGGGTGATGATGCGCTGCGTATAGAGCGAGTGGAGCGACTGGTTAAACGTCTGCATCCCGAACTTGTCCTGCCCAGACTGCATGGCGGAATAGATCTGGTGGATCTTGTCCTCGCGGACTAGATTGCGGATGGCGGCGTTCGGAACCAGGATTTCCATGGCCATGGCCCGCCCTTTGCCATCGGCCCGCGGCAGCAGAGCTTGGCACATGATTCCTTCCAGCACCAACGAGAGCTGCGCCCGGATTTGCGATTGCTGGTGGGAAGGGAACACGTCGATGATGCGGTTAATCGTCGAGGAAGCAGAATTTGTGTGCAAGGTGCCGAAGGTCAAGTGGCCCGTTTCGGCGATGCGCAGCGCGGACTCGATGGTTTCGAGGTCGCGCATCTCGCCGATCAGCACCACATCGGGATCCTCGCGGAGCGCCGCGCGCAGCGAGTTCGCGAAAGAGTGCGTATCCGCGTGAACTTCCCGCTGATTCACCAGGCACTTCTTGTGCGGGTGAATGAACTCGATCGGGTCCTCGATCGTGATCATGTGCTCGTAACGGCTCTCGTTAATCAGGTTGAGCATCGTCGCCAGCGTGGTGGACTTGCCGCTGCCGGTCGGGCCGGTTACCAGAATCAACCCGCGCGGCTTCTCGCACAGCTTGCGGACCACCTGCGGCAGGCCCAGTTGGTCGAACGACTTGATCTCGAATGGAATGACGCGGAACACTCCGCCCACCGCCCCACGCTGATTGAAGAGATTGCCCCGGAAGCGGGCGATATTCTTGATGCCGAAGGAAAAATCGAGCTCCAGATTCTCTTCGAAGCGGTGCTTCTGGGCGTCGGTCAGAATGCTGTAGGCCAGTTGCTTCGTGTCGGCCGGGCCGAGCACCGGGAGGTCCTCGCACGGCTTCAACGCGCCGTGCAGCCGGATGCGGGGCGGCGAGTTGGTGGTGATGTGAAGGTCGGAACCTCCCATGTCCACCATGCGCTTGAGGAGTTCGCTTAAGCTCGGGATGGGCATCAGGCTTGCCTTTCTATCGGCGAAGATCCGTCCGGCCGAAAACTACAGGACGGTTTCACGAATGACCTCTTCCAAGGTCGTCATTCCAGCGGCCACTTTGATCAGCCCGCTGCGCCGCAGGGTGATCATTCCTTGCTCCATGGCCTTGCGCTTGATCTCCAGGGCTGAGGCGCCGACCAAGATCAGTTCCCGCAGCTCGTCGGTGATTTCCAGCACTTCATAGAGTCCCACGCGGCCCTTGTACCCCTTGTTGCCGCAGGTGGCGCAACCCTGCCCTTTGTACACCTTGACCGTCTTGACTTCTTCCGGGGTGTAGCCCGCGTCGATGAGCACCTGGGGCGCGATATCCTCCGCCATCTTGCAGTCCTGGCAAACGCGCCGCGCGAGGCGCTGTGCGGCGATCAAGTGAACCGAAGTTGCCACCAGAAAGGGCTCGATGCCCATGTTCATCAGGCGCGAGATGGTTGAAGGCGCATCGTTGGTGTGCAAGGTCGAGAGCACCAGGTGCCCGGTGAGGGCCGCTTTGATGGCGATTTCCGCCGTCTCGAAGTCGCGGATTTCGCCCACCAGGATGATGTTGGGGTCCTGGCGGAGGAAGGAGCGCAGCGCCGCGGCAAAGTTGAGCCCGATCTGCTCCTTCATCTGCACCTGGTTGATGCCGGGCAACTGGAATTCGACCGGATCTTCCGCGGTCACGATGTTGGTATCCGGCTTGTTAAGCTGGGCGATGGAAGAATAGAGCGTGTTGGTCTTGCCGCTGCCCGTCGGCCCGGTGACCAGAACCATGCCGTAAGGCTTGAAGATGGCTTTCTGGAATTTGGCCAGCGACTCGGCCTCGAATCCCAGCTTGGTCATATCAAGCCGCAGATTCTCTTTGTCGAGCAGCCGCATGACCACTTTCTCGCCGTGCAGCGTGGGAAGAACGGAGACGCGGAAGTCGAGCTGCTTTTTCTTCCCGTTGTGCATCATCCTGATCATGATACGGCCGTCCTGCGGGAGGCGCTTCTCGGAAATGTCCAGCTTCGCCATGATCTTGACGCGGCTGATGATGGCGTCCCGCAGCTTGTTGGGCGGGTTCATCATCGTCTGCAGCATTCCGTCAACGCGGTAGCGGACGCGGTATTCCTTCTCGTACGGCTCCATGTGGATGTCGCTCGCGCCGCGCTTGACCGCGTCGGTCAGGATGTAGTTCACCAGCTTGATGACGGGCGCCTCTTCGGCGGCCTTCTCCAGCGCCGCCAGATTCAGCGTGCTCTCATCCTCCGCCTCGAGTTCAACGCTCTCCGCCTGCCCTTCGTCAATGAAGCTGACGATTTCCTCGATTTCCTTCTTGCGCTCGACGTCCTCGACGGTCCCATAGTGCTTCTTGATGGCCTCCGTGATGGCCGTCTCGGAAGCCACCACGGGCTCGATGTTGAAGCCCGTCATGAACTTTATGTCGTCCATGGCGAAGACGTTGGTGGGGTCGACCATGGCCACGGTCAGGGATGATCCCACCCGGCTGAGCGGCAGGATCTGGTACTTCATGGACGTTTCCATCGGGATCAGTTTGATGACGTTGGCGTCCACTTCGAAGTAGGCCAGATTGATGGACGGGACACCATACTGCCGCGAAAGGACCGCGGTCACTTCGTCGTCGCTCAAGAAGCCCAGCTTAACGAGCGCGTTGCCTAAGCGCCCGCCACCCGTTTTCTGATATTCCAGCGCCTGCTTGAGCTGCTCCGCCGTGATGATCTTCTCTTTAAGGAGGATTTCGCCCAGCTTTCCGGACATTACCTTAACCCCCAGCTAGGAACACGTTGCACGGCAGGATACACAACAACCTTTTGCCAAGATGGAGCTTCGGCAATTGGCTCGCTTTCACGCACTTGCACGCATCCTAGTTAACTCACCAAAGGATGTCAAGGCGGATTTCCGCGGCGATGCCAATGTCGGGGAGCCCTCCGGGCTCCCGCGGGCGGGCGGGGCGTTGCATCGGTTCCGGCGATGCTGTTACCGACGCCCACTCTCGCCTCGGGCGGGAGCGCAAAGCACTCCCCTACGCGAAGCGCCTCGCTTGACATCGCTGGACCCCGAGTATAGCTTTGCGATTGATGCTAGTTGAGGCGGCCCCCGCTCAGGCTGAAACATCGGAAACGCTTCGCCGGTACTACGACGTCCTGCTGGCGCGCCTTGGCCCCCAGGGTTGGTGGCCCGCGCGGACGCGCCTGGAAGTGATCCTGGGGGCGATCCTCACGCAGAACACCGCGTGGGCCAACGCCGCGCGGGCGATCGCGCGCCTGCGCCGCGCCGGTTTTCTCAATGTCGTGAGGCTTTGCCGCGCCTCTCGGGCGGAACTCGAAATGTGCGTCCGGCCGGCCGGCTTCTACCGCCAGAAAACGGCGGCCATCCGCAATTTTCTCGAGTGGCTGGAGCGCGCGTGCGGGGGGTCTCTCCACAGAGCGTTCTCCCGCTCGCCAGAACAATTGCGGGAGGAGTTGCTGGCCGTTCGAGGCCTGGGCCCGGAAACCGTGGACGCCATCCTGCTTTACGCCGGGGGCAAGCCGTTCTTTGTTGCCGACGCTTACACGCGACGCATCCTGGTCCGGCACGGGATGGTTCTGCCGCGTGCGGGGTATCACGCGGTGCAGGAGTTCCTGCATCGCGCGCTCGCGCCGGACCCGGCGATGTTCAACGAGTTCCACGCGCTACTTGTGGAAGTGGGGAAGCGTTACTGCAAGCGGCGCGAGGCAGATTGCACCGCGTGCCCGCTGAGGGAGTTCCTACCGGGTGGCCTGCATAACACATGGGTTTGCAGGTGTAGCGCCCCGATTCATCGGGGCCTGCCGGGCTCCCGACAGCGTCGGGACAAGTTCCGCCCGGCGCTACTTCGTCGGCGGCCCCGTAGAGCTTGTGGCCGAGGCTTGATCGCATGGATGAGAAGGAAAAAGCGCGGCGCAAGGTAATCCTGATTGTTCTCCTGGTCCTTGTGCCGGTCTTGTTCTTCCTGGGCTGGAGCCAGGCTTCACTCGACCTGTCGTTCATCCGCCCTTCGAGCGCCCAGCAGACGATTCTTCTCATTGCTGTCTCCACGGTCATTTTTCTGGCGTTCGTGATCTTCGCGTTGATTCTGGCGCGTATCCTCCTCAAAGTCTACGTCGAGCGCCGCCAGCAGCAGCTCGGCGCGCGTTTCAAGACGAAGATGGTGGCGGCCTTTCTGGGCCTTTCTCTGGTGCCCGTTTTTTTCCTGTTCATTTTCGCCTACGGCCTGATCAATCGCAGCATCGATAAATGGTTTGGCATCCCGTTCGACATCGTTCGTCAGGATGCCGGCGAGATCTTCCGCCAAGTGGAAGCCCAGGCCGAGCAGCACATCCTCCATGACACATCGCACCTCGCATCGGACGAACAACTGAAACGCGAAATCCCGCGTGGCGATTCCGCCGCGCTCTCGCAGATTCTGGCGCAGCACGTCAAGACGCTGGACTTGAAATCGGCAGCGTGTCTGGACGCGCAAGGTAACTTCCTGGCGAGCGTGGGGCAAGCCGGCATCGACGAGTCGCAGGTTCTGAAGCTTTTCCCCGGCCTTCGCGCCGGCCAGCTCGGCGCTGAGGGCGCCACGGTCCGCTGGCCTTCCGGGAGCGGTGACGTCTTTTGGGCAGCCTGTCCGGTGGTCGGCGCGGGCGGTGAACGCCTGGGTGTGGTGGTCAGCGCGCGACAGTTGCCTCCCAACGTCAAGCACGTCGTGGATGAGATCCAGCGCGAGGCGCAGAAGTATGACGACCTGAGCCGCGAACGCCGGGCGGTGAAGCGCAATTACCTTTCCATGCTCTGGCTGCTGACGTTGCTCATCGTTTTTGCCGCCACTTGGTTTGCGCTTTTCCTCTCCAAGCAGGTCACCGTGCCCATCCAGGCGCTGGTCGCGGCGACCCATGAAATCTCCGAAGGCAACCTGAGCTATCAAGTCACCGCCCGTTCGGATGACGAGCTGGGAAGACTCATTCAGTCCTTCAACGCGATGACTCGCCAACTGGAGGAAAACCGCCGCGCTCTCGAGCGGGCGGCGCGCGACCTGAAGAACGCCAACCTCGAACTCGAAGAGCGCACGCGCACGACCGAGGCGATCCTTTCCAACATTCCCACCGGCGTCATCTCCTTGGACCCGCAGGGCCAGATTACCCAGGTCAACGCCACGGTCGAGCGAATGCTGGGGCCGGAGAGGGCGAGATCCGCGCGCACTCTCGCGGACCTCTTTTCCCCCGACGATGCACGGGAGGTTTATCGCCTGCTACGGCGGGCGGGGCGCCAGGGAGTGATCACGCGGCAGATCGAACTGGAGATGGGCGGGCGCCGCGTCTCCTTCGCCTTGACGATCTCCTCGGTCCGCGCGCCGCACGGCCCCGTGGGAACGCTGCTCGTGCTCGAAGACCTCTCCGAACTCCTGCGCGCCCAACGCGCCACTGCCTGGCAGGAAGTCGCCCAGCGCATCGCCCACGAGATCAAGAATCCCCTGACGCCCATCCAACTTTCTACGGACCGCATCCGCCGGCTGGTCGAGCGCGCCGCGCCCAACTCCGTTTCCGGGGAGCTGGTCAGCGCGGTCGAAGCCAGCACCTCCTTAGTGAGTCGAGAGGTCGAGACGCTCAAGCATCTGGTGGATGAATTCTCGAGCCTGGCGCGCTTCCCGGCATCGCGGCCCGCGCCCACACCCTTGAATCCCGTCATCGAGCAGGCGCTCGCGATCTTCGCCGGGCGGTTGGACGGAATCACGCTGCGCCGGGAACTCGCGCCGGAACTCCCGCTCGTTCAGGCGGACGCCGAACAGATCAAGCGGGCCGTGGTGAACCTCATCGATAACGCCGCCGAGGCGGTCGAGGGCTCGGCCCTGAAGGAGATTGGCGTGCGAACGGGGTTCGACGCGGAGCGCGACGTCGTCGAACTGGTGGTGGCGGACAGCGGGCCGGGGATTCCTCCCGAGGCGAAAGAACGCCTTTTCCTGCCTTTCTTCTCCACCAAGCGGCGAGGGACCGGGCTCGGGCTCGCCATCGTCAGCCGCATCGTCTCCGAGCATAACGGCACGATCCGTGTGGAGGAGAATTCTCCCACTGGCACAAGGTTCGTCATTGAGTTGCCGGTGGATCGCGCGACAACCGCGACAGAATTATGAATTGTGAGTTCGGACCCGTCACGGCCAGCCCTAGTCCGTCGTTCCGAATCCGCGTTTCACCCTCCGCAAGCCACGATTCAAAATTCACTCTTCAAAATTCGTCATTCAGCATTCATAATTCAGGATTCCGATGTCTCATCACACGGTGCTAATCGTTGACGACGAAGCCGGCATTCGCCAATCCCTCGGCGATGTGCTGCGCGACGAAGGCTACCGCGTGGAAGCGGTCGAAAGCGGCGAAGCCTGCCTGGATTTCTTGGAGAAGAAGACTTGCGACGCGGTCTTGCTCGATATCTGGCTGCCCGGCATGGACGGCCTGCAGGCGCTGGAGAAAATCCGGGCGCGGGATGATCCTCCCGTGGTCATCATGATTTCCGGGCACGGCAACATCGAAACCGCCGTGCGCGCCACCAAACTGGGCGCCTTCGATTTCATCGAGAAACCGCTCTCCATCGACAAAACCCTGCTCATCGTCAGGCACGCGCTCGAGCAGCTCGAGCTGGCGGCGCAGAATCGCCAGCTTCGCGAAGAATTGCGCGGGCAGTACCGCATCATCGGCGACAGCGTGCCGATGAAGGCTTTGCGCCAGCAATTGGCGCTTGCCGCTCCCACCAACGGCCGCGTGCTCGTCTACGGCGAAAGCGGGACGGGCAAGGAACTCGTGGCCCACGCGCTCCACCTGATGAGCTTGCGGGCCGACAAGCCTTTCGTGGAAGTGAACTGCGCTGCCATCCCCGAAGAGCTCATCGAAAGCGAACTCTTCGGCCACCTGAAGGGATCGTTCACCGGGGCGCTCGAGGATAAGGTCGGCAAGTTCGAGCAGGCGAACGGCGGGACGCTCTTCCTCGACGAAGTCGGCGACATGAGCCTGCGCACGCAGTCCAAAGTGCTGCGCGTCATCGAGGAGCAGCGTTTCACGCCCATCGGCTCTCCCCATACCCTCACCGTGGACGTGCGCGTCCTTGCCGCTACCAATAAACATCTCGACGAGGAAATCCAGAAGGGCAACTTCCGCGAAGACCTTTTCTTCCGGCTCAACGTCATTCCCTTCTACGTGCCCTCCTTGCGCGAGCACCCGGAGGACATTCCTGCCCTCGCCGACCATTTCCTGGTGGAGTTCGCGCGCGCCTACGGCCGGCGGCCCAAGCACTTCTCCGACGCCGCAAGGCAAATCCTGCTCAAGCACCGCTGGCCCGGCAACGTGCGCGAACTCAAGAACCTCGTCGAACGCATGGTGATCATGGTGCCCGGCGAGCGCATCGAGCGCCGCCATCTGCCCTCAACCTTCCATGCCGACCACAGCCGCGCGCACGGCGCGGTGGCATCGTCACGCCCCGCCGCCTTCACGAGCCTCCAGGAAGCGCGCGCCGCCTACGAGCGCGATTACATTCTCCGCAAACTCGAAGAGAACCAGGGCAACGTCAGCCGCGCGGCGGAAGTCCTGGGCCTGGAACGCAGCCACCTCTACCGCAAGATGAAATCCCTGGGCATCTCCGTCGGGGAATGAACCGCCCTGGCGGTCCGGACATTTTCAGGGGAGGGTTTGTCTACTGGAGCGGTGTGTAGCTCACCGATTTCACATAGAAATAGCGATCCTTGCCGGGCGAAGCTGTTCCGCCCCAGCCAAGGCCGTTCGTTCCCCAATGGTTGATCATGAAGTAGGCGGGAGCGGTGGGCACATCGGTCGTATGGGTGGCAACCCTTTTGTCATCGATAAAGAAGGTAATCAGACCTGGCGCCCAGACAAATCGATAGGCATGGAAGGTCGCCGAGGCCTCGGCCAGCGGCACCTGGGTCGCCGTTTCCATGGCTCCGGTCGGATCGCGGCGGGGATTGGTGTTGAGCCAGTTCACCGTCCAGACATCTTCCGGAGTGGTGGCGGAATACTCGAAGTCGATTTCCGTTTGCGAGTTGTTCACGTAAAGGAATCCGGCCGAGACGCTCCCGGAGACCCACTCGCCCGAAGCGCCCGGACTCCCGGAGGTGGACGACATGCGCATCGTCCACTCGTAGGTACCGTAGCCGCATATGGCCTTGGTATAGACCAGCCCGCCCCGGGAGATGTAACCCTTCGACGCACTGCCTTCTTGCGTGAGCAGAATTTTCAGGTAGCCGTTCTCCACCGTGACGTGGTCTGTCTGGTAGTAGCCGATATGACTTCCCGCGGTATACCCGGGCGCTTGGCCGCTGGCAACAACCCAACGGCCGGAGTCGAGCCCCAAGCTGAAGTCGTCCTGCCACGCCGAGCATCCTTTCCCGGGTGGAGTCGGGCGCTTGGGAGGACTGGCCCAGCCACTGACCACCCCGCCGATCAGCATCAGAGCGGCGACTCGGACCAAGGTCGGAAATGCGCAAAGGATACGCAGTTTTTGTTTCATTGTTTTCACATTTTCCCCGGGCGAGCCAACCGCGGCCAACGGGGTCCCGCTTGCCTACTCCAACGCCCACCGGACCCCCGCTGGCTCAGCATCCGGCCCTCAGCCCAGCCTGTACCTTTGGCGTAAGTCAAACATACGCCGGGGGGAAGTGCTGGTCAACGTCAATGCGTCCCCCGGGAGCTATGCCTTCGTAGGCACACAGCCGCCGGCTCCGTCGAAACGAAAACAGGTCTTGGTTTACCAGACAACAGCACGTTGCTTGCCATGCAGGACGCCAAGTGCGCCCATCGGAAGGAATCGGTTTACCGCGGAGCGTCACCCCGGTAGTCCAGTTCAGCAACGATAGCGCGGTTGTCGCGCCAGTGCGGTTCCACCCTGACGAGTAATTCCAGGAAGACTTTGGGCGGGAATAGCTTCTCCAGCTCCACGCGGGCTTCTGTGCCGATCTGCTTGATGCGTTGACCGCCGCTGCCCAAAATGATGGGCCGTTGTGAGTCGCGTTCGACAAGAATGTTGGCCTGGATGCGCGTAAGCGTCTCCGACTCCTCGAAGGCTTCGACCAGGACGGCGGTCACAAACGGCAACTCCTGCTTGGTATGCCCAATCACCTTCTCACGAATAATTTCCGATGCCAGGAAGCGCTCCGGCTGGTCGGTGTAAACATCGGGCGGGAAGTATTGCGGCCCCTCCGGCAGCCGTGCGACGATCGCTTCCATAAGTTCTTCGAGCCCTTCCCCACGCAGCGCGGAGATGGGAATGATCTCCTCGAAATCGTGCAGCTTCGCGTAGCGATCCATCAGCGGCAGAAGTTGAGGCTTCTTGATGATGTCAATTTTGTTGAGTGCCAGAATGGTCTTCGGGGCGTACTGCTTGAGCAATTGAATGGCAAACTCATCGCCTTTCCCGAATCGAGTGGAGGCGTCCACAATCAGCACGGCGAGGTCGCGCTCTTCAAGCGCCTGGCGAACGAAGCTCATCATCTGCTCGTTCAACCGCGAGAGCGGCTTGTGGATGCCGGGTGTATCCATGAAGATGACTTGGCCATCTGGCCGGTGGACGATGCCCAGGATGCGATTCCGCGTGGTCTGGGGAACTGGGGTGACAATCGCGACCTTGGCCCCGACCAGGGCGTTGAGGAGGGTGCTCTTTCCGACGTTCGGCCGGCCCACGAGTGCCACGAAGCCGGATTTAGTGGTTGGGTTTGGCATGGGTGGAGGCCGCGCGCGGGGCGGCCGGCGCGCGGCGCAAACGAACCTTGAGGACGGTCCGTCGGTTGGCGTCCAGCACTTCGAACAGCAGGCCGTCTTTCTCGAGCTTCTCGCCGGGCATCGGGACATGGCCGAGATGCGCGAGGAGGAAGCCTGCCAGCGTGGAGTACTCTCCCCCCTCGAGGTCGAGTTTCAGCCGCTCGGCAATTTGCGCCAGTTCCGTCTGGCCAGCGACGAGGTAGCTTTCCGGCGTCCCGCGCACGATGTCGCGGGCGTGGGGATCGACCTCGTCGCGGATTTCGCCCACCAGCTCCTCGACCATGTCTTCGATCGTGACCAGCCCCGAGACGCTGCCGTATTCGTTGATGACGATGGCCATCTGGGTGGTCCCCTGCTGAAGCTCCTTGAGGAGTTCCTGGATGCGCTTGGTTTCCGGAACGAACGACACCGGGCGCACGAGTGCCTTCAGCGTGACTTTCGCCTGATCCGCCGGCGGGAGCTCCATCAGATCGCGGACGTTGACGATCCCTTCGATGTGGTCGAGATCGCCGGAATAGACTGGATAACGCGTCAAGCGTTTTTCTCGAAACAGGCGGCGCAGTTCTTCCACCGGGACGTTGATCTCGAGCGCGGCGATCGCTGGACGCGGCGTCATGACCTCCCGCACGACCGTGTCCCCAAATTCCACCACGGACTGCAGAAGTTCGCTTTCATCCTTCTTGATCAGGCCGCCCTGCTCGCCCGCTTCGATCAACTCCTGGAGGTTTTCCTGGGGCGTGGGCGGTCCCGATTCTTCCTCGACCGGCTCCAGCAGGCGCGAGATCGTGGTGGAAATCAAAATGGGAAAAGTTAGCGGCAGAGCCATGTAGACGCAGAGCCGCAAAAAAGGAGTCCAGTGTTCCAGAATCACTTCCGGCTCATCGTGGCGGGCGACGAGGAGGAAGGGAATCAACTGGTCAAGAATGGCAATGACCAGGAGCACCAGCGCCAGCGCGGTGCTCAGGTTCTCCCAGAAATGTCCCGGCCGCCGGAAAAAGAACAGAGCTGTGAGGCCCACGGCGAAAAGGTGCATGGCGGCGCCGTGTAGCGTGGAGATGGAGACGCCGACGCGCTCGCGGTCCGCCTGGATGCGCCGGCCCTTGTCCGATTTGAAAAGGCGCAGGGCGGCGACGGGCGTCAGGCGGCGCATGAGCAGGCGCAAATAGGAGGCCACCGAGCCGCATACCAACAGCCCGGCGAGAATCACGATCCAAATGACGGTCAGAAACATGGCCCTATTTCGTTCGCTTTCGGCCGCGCCGCTTCTTCTTGGGCGACGGGACGCCGGCAATCCTTAGCTGTTCGCGCAGGGCGAGCTCCCGCGCGGTCATCTCGCCTTGATCCGTGTCGTGGTCGTAACCGAGTAGGTGCAACACGCCGTGGAGCATCAGCCAGCGAAGTTCATTCGCGGTGGACTGCCCTTCGCGCCGCGCATTGCGGCGTGCGGCCTCTGCCGAGATGACGATGTCGCCGAGAAAGCCCCGCAACTCACGGCCACTCGGGCCGCCGCCTCGGCGCCGGTCCGACCAGGGAAATGACAGAACATCCGTCGAGTGCGGTCTACCGCGATAGGCGGCGTTCAAACGCCGCATTTGGCGGTCGTCAACCAGACAGACATTGAAGTCGTGCCCGCGCAGACTCAGCGCCCGACGCAAGCGCCCGACGAACGCCCGCGCTCGGGGAGTGTCCACCGTGATCCGCGTCTGGCGATTCAGCAGCAAGGGCGACCACAAATCCTGAATTCAGAGTTATCAATTATGGACAATCGTCCTCGAAAACACAAAGGTCTTGTCGCGTCAGTTTGCGCAACTCATAATTCTCAACTGTGAATTAAGATTCTAGGGGGTTTTGCCATTCGTGCCGGTCGGGGCCGCCTTGCTGCGGTCGAACTCTTCGTAAGCGCGGATGATGCGCTGCACCAGATTGTGCCGCACCACATCGCGCTCGTTGAAATAGATAAAACTGATGCCTTCGACTCTGCCGACCACGTCGACCGCCTCGATCAGGCCGGACCGCCGGCCGTTGGGCAGATCAATCTGCGTGATGTCGCCCGTGATGACCGCCTTGGAGTTGAAGCCCAGGCGCGTCAGGAACATCTTCATCTGCTCGCTGGTGGTATTCTGCGCCTCGTCGAGAATGACGAAGGCGTCGTTCAGCGTCCGCCCGCGCATGAAGGCGATGGGGGCGATTTCGATAATGCCCTTTTCGAGATGTCGCTCCACGCGGTCGGGGTCGAGGACGTCGTAGAGCGCGTCGTAGAGGGGCCGCAGGTAGGGGTTCACTTTTTCCTGGAGGGTCCCCGGCAGGTAGCCCAAGCGCTCGCCCGCTTCCACGGCCGGCCGCGCCAGGATGATGCGGCTCACTTCCCGCGAGAGCAGCGCGTCCACGGCCATGGCCACGGCCAGGTAGGTCTTCCCGGTTCCCGAAGGCCCGATCCCGAAAACCATGTCGTGCTTTTCGATAGCGTCCACGTAGCGGCGCTGGTTGAGACTCTTCGGGGCGACGGTCTTCTTTCCGAACGTTCGCGGGCGGCCGGCTTCCGCCAGCCCCTTGAGGGTGGCATCCGGGTCTTCACTCAGGATGCGCAGGAAAGCCTGAACTTCGGCGTTCTCAAAGCGCGCGCCCCGGCCGACGAGCTCCGTGTACTCCTCCACAACGCGCTCGGCGCGGCGGACGTTCCCTTCCGCGCCTTCGATCTCCAGGGTCTCATCCGCCAGGTGCGTCGAAACCTGCAGCGAGCGCTCCAGCAGCTTCAGATTTTCGTCGAAGGTGCCGAAAAGATTCTCGATGCCTTTACCCACTTTGACGCTAGTCTTCATAAAGCTCGCGGACGGCGAAACACCTCCCGGCTAATCGTCACAGTATCCTTTTGACGGAAAGCAACGGCGGGAGCAGTGGTGACACTCTGCATTGGCTGAGTCATCAAGCCTCTTCAAAATTAGCCGAACCGCGCGACGAAGTCAAGAATGACGCCGCGGTGAAGAATCTGCTCAGGAACGACGAGGCCAGAAAGGATCAAACGAGCGGCCGCGGGCTGTTTCGGGCATCGGGCTGGTCATCTGCTATAATCGTCGGTCATTTCTAGGTTCTAGTGCCGTTCCAACTTATTCGGCTTAGCTGCCCCGGTTCAGTGCATCGGGGCGGAGACCGTTCGAGATCGGTTGGGTTCAGCGGCCTCGGGAACCGGGCGCCGAGGGGCTGTATCGGGGTTGGCGCGGCACGAGAGGCGGGGGAGCATCCTCTTGTATCTGGAACTCCAGCAACGCATTCGCGCCCGGTTCGTCGCCGAAGTCAAGGCGGCGTTCGGCCTCGACATCGCGGAGCCGGTGCTCGACTCGCCGCCCAGCCTGGAGATGGGCGACCTTTCCCTCGCCGCCAGCTTCGAGCTCGCCAGGCAACTTCGGCGGCCACCACGCAAGATCGCCGAAGAACTCGCGTCGCGCCTCCTGCCGGTCGAGGCTATATCAATTTTCACCTCGACCGCGCCACCTTCTCCGCCAGGCTCTTCCGCCTGCGGACGACTGCGCCGCCGGCTCCCGCGCGCCCCGGCAAGGTTCTGGTGGAACACACCAGCATCAATCCCAACAAAGCCGCGCACATCGGCCACCTGCGCAATGCCGTCCTGGGCGACACTTTCGTGCGCCTGCTGCGCTTCCGCGGCGACACGGTGGAAGTGCAGAACTACATCGATAACACCGGCGTCCAAGTTGCCGACGTCGTTGTCGGTTTCGTGCGCCTCGAAACGAGATCGCCCGCGGAAATCGAGCGGCTTATTGAGGATCAAAACACACGCTTCGATTATTACTGCTGGGGCCTTTATGCGCGTGTCTTCCAGCATTACGACGAAAACAAGGAAGCTCTGGCCTGGCGCTCGGAAGCGCTGAAGTTGATTGAAGAGGGTCACGGGGACCTGGCAGCCGTGGCCGAGCGGATTTCGGCCGCCATCGTGCGCCATCACTTGGAAACCATGCTGCGCATCAACGTGCGCTACGACCTGCTGGTCCGCGAGAGCGAAATCCTGCGCCTGGACTTCTGGAAATACGCCTTCGAGCTGATGAAGAAGACGGGGGCGATCCGGTTCGAAGAGTCCGGCAAAAACATCGGGTGTTGGGTCATGAGCCTCGCGGAGGTCGCCGGCGACGAAACGACCGATGAGGAATCGGGGAGTGAAGACGTCAAGATCATCGTGCGCTCCAACGGCACCGTGACTTACGTCGGCAAAGATATCGCCTACCACCTTTGGAAATTCGGGCTGCTGGGCAGAGACTTCGGCTACCGACTCTTCTGGCGTTACCCGGATGGCCAGCCGGTCTGGCAAAGCGCCCTCGACAGCGCGCCGCAGGCGCCCGCCTTCGGCCGCGGCGATCGAGCCTACGCGGTGATCGACACGCGGCAATCTTACCTACAGAACATCGTCGCGGCGGCCTTTCGAGCGCTCGGTTTTGAGGCTCAGGCCGAAAACTTGCACCATTTCGCCTACGAGGTCGTGGGCCTTTCGCCGCGCTGCGCGGAGGAAATGGGGCTGGCGCTCAGCGACGAGGACCGCGAGCGGAGTTATGTGGAGGTCTCCGGCCGCAAAGGTCAGGGCATTAAAGCCGATGACTTGATCGACACGCTGATCGCCCGCGCCAGCGAGGAAGTCCGCGCCCGCGAGATGTGCGAAGACCCCGGCGAACGGGCCGTCGCCGCCGGCCGCATTGCCGTGGGAGCGCTCCGCTACTTTCTGCTGAAGTATTCGCGCCGCATGATCATCGCCTTCGACTTCAAAGATGCGCTAGCCTTCGAGGGCGAGACCGGCCCTTACCTCCAATACACCGTCGTGCGGGCGCGCAACATTTTCCGAAAATTCCAGGAGGCTCATCCC
>JAIQGH010000128.1 GCA_020072655.1 Terriglobia bacterium
TGTGGTTGAGCTGGCTAACGGGCCCACCACGCCTGAGGCAGATGCGATACTCCACGAGAATGGCGTGTACGTGATCCCAGACTTTCTGTGCAATGCGGGTGGAGTGGTCGTCTCCTACTTTGAGGGCGTACAGAACGCCTACAATTACTACTGGGACCTCGATGAGGTTCACGGGCGGCTGGATAGGAAGATGACAGCGGCCTTCCATGCAGTGCATGAGATGGCTCAAGCGAAGCAAGTGCACAACCGACTCGCGGCCTATCTGGTGGCGGTGGCAAGGGTCGCCGAAGCGGTCAAGCTGCGGGGTTGGGTGTAACCGTCTCGTACCAGGTCTGAGAGGGGGTTGCCGGACGGGGTCTCTGACAACTGCTAGGCTGCCAGGTGAGAAAAGAAACCATACTCGTGGTTGATGATGAGCCGCGTCTTGTCAGGCTGGTACGCGAGATACTCACCGCGGTCGGCTACGAGGTTCTTAGCGCACGCGATGCGAAGGAGGCCTTGGAGACTCTCGCTATCGAGCAACCAGACCTGGTGCTCTTGGACATCATGCTGCCCGGCGACGTGGACGGCTATGAGGTGTGCAGGAAGGTGAGGGAGTTCTCTGCGGTGCCGGTCATCATGCTGACGGCAAAGATCCGCGAGGTGGACATGCTGCACGGGTTCGACGTCGGCGCTGACGACTATTTGACAAAGCCCTTTAATGCGAAGGAGTTGATTGCGAGAGTCAAGGCTGTTTTGCGCCGAAGTTCAGCGCTGGGCGATCAAGCTGTGATCACGGCTGACCTGACATGCGGCGATCTCACGGTCAGCTTCGCTCGCCGCAGGGTGAGGATCGGGGATCGGGAGATTGCACTCACTCCCACCGAGTTCAAGCTGCTCCAGCATCTGGCCTTGAACGCTAATCGCGTGGTGCTGCACGAAGACTTGCTGATGGAGGTCTGGGGGCCTCAGTACCGCGACGACATCGACTACCTCAGAGCATACGTGCGCCATCTGCGACGCAAGCTGGAAGACGACCCGTCTGAACCCCACTACATTCTCACCCGATCGCTACATGGACGGCAACGGGAACACCTGCCCGATACGCGGCGGCGAGGAGGCTGTAGCGGCGAAAACTCGCGCCCCGATATCTGACCAGAAACCGGCCAACCGCCTCGCCCATGCCGAGCCCCTCGCGGTCGCCCTCGGCCACGGCCTCGTTGATGTAACGGCCGGTTTCCTCCGCCATGCCGAAGCGCCCGCGACCCAGGACCGCGGGCACGTCCTCGGAAGTCTTCCCCGCCAGTGCGATTTCGAAGTCGTGAATCATCGCCGCGCCGTTCATAGCCACGGCGGTTAAATGACCGCGCTTCATCAGATCGATTAGTACCGGCGCGAGTCCGACTTTGATGACGTGTCCCCCCAAGCCCCAAATGATGGGCTTGCGCTTTTGTCGCGCCCGATGGAGCGCTTTCACAATGGCACGGAAATCATCTCCGGCCAGGATCCGCGGCAGGCTTTCGACCCATTGCGCGATCGACGCACCCGCATGTACCACGCGCGCGAAGTCTTCGACAGAAACTCTGCTGGTGCGCGATCGGAGAGAATAAGTGCGGATATGGTCGAGATCTAACGGGCGGGTGGAGTAGGAACTCATCAGAGAGGGGATGGACCCAGTCTTCCGAACTTGTTATTCAGCATTTTGAACCGGTCAGCCGTTGCGGAGCACCGCCGCCAGCGCCTGGCCGGTGAACGATTTCTTGTGGCGCGCGACTTCTTCCGGCGCCCCTTGCGCGACGATGCGGCCGCCCGCTTCGCCGCCTTCCGGCCCCAGGTCGATGATCCAGTCGGCTTGCTTCGCGACGTCGAGGTGGTGCTCGATGATGATGACGGTGTTGCCCAGGTCTGTCAAGCGATTGAGCACGGCGAGCAACTGCTTAACGTCGTCGAAGTGCAGGCCGGTCGTCGGCTCGTCGAGGATGTAAAGCGTGCGGCCCGTCTGCCGGCGGCTTAACTCTTTCGCCAGCTTGATGCGCTGCGCTTCGCCGCCCGAAAGCGTTGTGGCGGGTTGCCCGAGGTGGATGTAACCGAGGCCTACATCCACAAGAGTTTGCAGCTTCTGTTTAATGGTTGGGATATTCTCCAGAATCGGCAGCGCATCGGCGGCCGTCATGTCGAGCAGGTCAGCGATGGAGTTGCCCTTGTACCGCACGGCCAGGGTTTCGGAATTGTACCGCCGCCCGCGGCAGACCTCGCAGGTCACGAAGACGTCGGGGAGGAAATTCATCTCGATGCGGCGCAAGCCGTCGCCCTGGCAGGCCTCGCAGCGCCCGCCCTTGACGTTGAAGCTGAACCGGCCAGCGCGGTAGCCGCGCTCGCGCGACTCGGGCAGCATGGCAAACAACTCGCGCAGCGGGGTGAAGACCCCGGTATAGGTTGCGGGGTTGGAGCGCGGCGTCCGCCCGATGGGGGCCTGGTCGATGATGACGACCTTGTCGATATTCTCTGTGCCTTCCAGATCGCGGTGCGGGCCCGGCTCATCAATCGCCCGGTAGAGCTTCTTGGCGAGCGCGCGATAGAGAATGTCATTGACGAGCGTGGATTTGCCCGAGCCGGAGACGCCCGTTACGACCGTCAGTAATCCCAACGGGAAACGCACGTCGAGGTTCTTCAAGTTGTGAGCCCGCGCGCCGAGGACCGAGAGGTGTTGTCCGTTCGGTGAGCGGCGTCGCGCGGGGATCGGAATATGCCGCTGACCTGAAAGGTACAGGCCGGTCAGAGACTCGGGGCAGGCGGCGATTTTCTCTGGCCCGCCGGAGGCGACGAGGTACCCGCCCTGCTTGCCGGCCCCCGGACCCAGGTCGATAACGTAATCCGCCCGCCGGATGGTCTCCTCGTCGTGCTCGACTACGAGGACGGTGTTCCCCAGATCGCGCAGCCGCTCGAGCGTCTGGAGCAGGCGCTGGTTGTCACGCGGATGAAGTCCGATGCTTGGCTCGTCCAGCACGTAAAGCACGCCGCGCAGCTTCGAGCCGATCTGCGTGGCAAGCCGAATGCGCTGGCTTTCACCGCTCGAAAGCGTCGCCGCCGAGCGGTCGAGGCTAAGGTAGCCGAGGCCAACGGCACGAAGGAATTCCAGCCGTTCGGAGATTTCGTTCAGGATTCGTAGCGCCAGGATTTCTTCCCGCGCGGTCAACTGGATCTTTCCCGCGATTCCCAGCGCCCGGCTTACCGGTAAGGCAGTGAAATCGGAAATGGAGAGATCCGCCACGGTGACCGCAAGGCTCTCCGGCCGCAGGCGCTTGCCCTCACACTTGGGGCAGGGAACGGCGGACATGTACTGCTCGAACCATTCGCGATAGCTCTCCGAACTCGATTCCGCGTACCAGCGCTCCAGTTGAGGAATGATGCCCACGAACCCCGGGCCCGTGCGGCCGAACTCCGATTGCCTCCCGTAAAGCAGAAGGTTCTGCAGCCGGCGCGGAAACTGGTCGAACGGCGTCTTGAGGTCGAAGCGGAACTCCTCGGCGGCGCGCTGGAGGCTCCGCCGCAGGAACGACGAGCCCCCGCCAGGACCGAGCCCGCCTTCGAGCAGGGGGCGCGACCAATCCACGATGACCTTGGCGGGATCGAACGAGAACTGGCTGCCCAACCCTTTGCAGGCATCGCAGGCGCCGTAAACGCTGTTGAAAGAAAAGGAGCGCGGCTCGAGTGCCGGAATGTTGATGCCGCAATGGACGCACGCCCATTCCTGTGAATAGAGGTGCTCCTCGCCGTTCACGACCGCCACCTGCACGATCCCCTTGGCGAGCTTCATCGCCGTTTCGACAGAAGCAGTGAGGCGGCTCTCGATCCCGGGCTTGAGCAGCAGGCGGTCCACGACCACTTCCACCGTGTGGTTGCGGCGGCGGTCGAGCTTGATTTCCTCCTCGAGTTGGTGCAGCACGCCGTCCACGCGGACGCGCACGAAGCCCTCGCGCGCCAGTTGCTCGAACTGCTTGCGGAATTCGCCCTTCCGCCCGCGCACGATGGGCGCCAGGATCATGATGCGCTCCACGTGGTTGCCGTTCGAGTCGCGCCCCTTTTCGACCATCGCCATGATGGAAGCGACGATTTGGTCAGTCGTCTGGCGGGCGATGGGTCGGCCGCACTGGTGGCAGTGCGGGACGCCAACCGAGGCATAGAGCAGCCGCAGATAATCGTAAATCTCGGTGATCGTGCCCACGGTCGAGCGCGGGCTGCGGCTGGTGGTTTTCTGCTCGATGGAGATCGCGGGGCTCAGACCCTCAATGGAGTCAACGTCCGGGCGCTCCATCTGGTCGAGGAATTGGCGCGCATAGGCGGAGAGCGTCTGGACGTAGCGCCGCTGGCCTTCGGCGTAAATGACATCAAAAGCCAAGCTGGATTTACCTGACCCGCTTAGCCCCGTCACAACAGTCAGAGTGTGGCGTGGGATCTCGACGTCGATGTTCTTCAGGTTGTGCTGCCGCGCGCCGCGGACCGTAATCCGGTCGATCATTCGCCCTGAGCCCTACAGCGAGGTTTTTCGGGATTAGGCCAACCTCCCATGCTAAGCGAGCGGCTGCAAGAGCGTCAAGCGGATTTGGCTCAGGTGGCTGCGCACCACCTGCTCGCAAGCACGAAGGCCGCAACGCCGATCACGATGCCAGCTAGCGCGTCGGCGGCGTAATGATAGCGGCCATAAACGGTGGCGAGAGCGATGCTGAGGGCGACGAGCAGGAAGACAAGACCGGCGCGTGGAGCGTACCGACGGATGGCCAGAGCGGCGGCGGTCGCCGCGGCAACGTGGCCACTGGGGAAGAGGCTTGCGCCTACTGCGTAGCGGTCGAGAAGCCAGTGGTTGAGTCCGCGAAGTCCGGAGGCGCCGTACGGCCCCGGAAGGTCGTGAAACAATTCGCGCGGCGGCGTGAGGGGGAACAAAGGGAAAAGCACGTAGCAAGTGAGTGCGGCAATCAGCACCGCGGTCCAGTAATGCTCGACGGGGGACCTGTAGCGATGGTTCGCAGCGTCCCGATTCATCGGGGCAGGTGCCAGGCTTAAGCCCGGCGCTAAATGCTGTCGCGCAAGATAAAGCGTTGCCACTCCCAACGGCACGACCGGATAGCAGAGAAAGTAGGAGAACTCCAGATAGCGTTGCAGCCAGGGGGAACCCAAGCTCAGGGCACTTGTGACCCAGGAATTCCTGAGGATTACCTCGTCCCAGCGAATGAAGATGTAATCCAGCCGATGGGACGGATCGGGAATAAAGAGCAACCCGGCCTCACGGTAGGCTACAAGTATCAGAACGCACGGCAGCCAGTCGCGCGCCACGTTGAGGAAGCGGCTGCGGCCCGTTGCGGCGCTTCTTTCCAGCACATAGACGGTCGCGCAAGCGAGCAGATTAAGGCCGACAACTAGGACTTTCTCTCGAAACGGCAGCGGGAAGAGCAGAACTTCGAAGGTCATGTAAGTAAAGTAGGAATAGAGGAGGACTGCCCGACAGCCGTCGGGTCGCCCAGCGGAGATCGCTTCGCGCACTTCGTGCGTGGGGGATGTCATGGTCTCGACTGGATAACGCAACTTCGTTGCCTCAACATGCGCGAGCCCCGGCAGGCAGACTACGCCTGCGGTCGCGTCGCAAGTGGAAGAGTGCTTTCGCTGCCCAACCTCCTATCTACAAGTCCTATGCGAACAATAACATACAGTTGCCCATCGACAAGAGCTTTCTGATCTCTGGCGGCTGAACACGGCGGCTGTCGGCCGGAAAGAGCTTCCCGGCCAGAGGGTCGGCGCGGCCAAAGTCCGTGCAAACTGTTTCTGAATGCTATAATGCCCGCGTGCGTCCCCGAGTCATCTTGATCGAAGACGAGAAGGACATCGTCGAGCTCGTTCGCTACAACTTCCGCAAGGAAGGCTTCGACGTGGCGAGCTTCGCTTCCGGCCGCGAGGGTTTGGAGGAGTTGCACCGCAGCCCTCCCGACCTGGTGCTGCTTGACATCATGCTTCCGGATGTGGATGGCTTCGAGATCTGCAAGCGGCTGCGGGCCGAGGAAAAGTTGAGATCTTTGCCGGTGATTTTCCTCACTGCCAAAGGTGAAGAGCTGGACCGGATTCTGGGTCTCGAAATCGGCGCCGACGATTATGTGGTCAAACCCTTCAGCCCGCGTGAGCTGGTGGCGCGCGTGAAGGCGGTCCTGCGGCGGCAGGCTCGACCGGCCGAAAAACGCGAAGTGATCGACGTGCAAGGCCTGCACCTCGATGCGCGGACCCAGGAAGTGACTGTGCGCGGGGAAACGATCGACCTGAGCACGCTGGAGTTCAAGTTGTTGCATTTTCTGGCCTCGCACCCGCGCCGCATTTTCAGCCGCGAACGCCTGCTCGACGATGTCTGGGGCCGCGACCGCTTCGTGACGCCGCGCACCGTGGATGTCCATATCCGCCGTCTGCGCGAAAAGATTGAGGCCCAGGCCGACAAGCCTCAGTACATTCAGACCGTGCGGGGAGCAGGGTATCGGTTCACGGCCGAAGCGGAAGGGGACGACGATTCTTGAATCTCTGAGTGCCGATTGAAGATTGGCAATTGCTGAGTATCGCGGGCCATACTTCCGTCAATCGTCAATCGACAATCATCAATCGGCAAGAACTTGACTCTTCGCAGCCCAATTTTCCGCAAGCTCCTCTGGAGCGCCTGCCTGCTGATTGCCGCCACTCTTTTCGTACTCGATTTCTATCTCACCCGGTACATGGCGGAGCGGCAGCGGGAAAACGTCGAGCAACGGCTCGCCGCGCAGGCCCGCCTGCTGACGGATGAAGCAGCCGCTGTGCCGCGCCCGGCCTTGGAGGCCTGGGCAATTTCTATCACCTGCTTCGGGCAGGCCGCGACGCACTTCCCGCAGGCAGTGCACTTGTCCTGATTGATGAGCGGCAAGTTGTCCTTGCTCATGGTAATCGCGCCAAAGGGACATGCACGCATGCACGTGCCGAAGCCCAGACAACCGTACTCGCAGGACTTGTCCCCTCCCGCGGCGAGCACTGCAGCGGTGCAATCTTGAACGCCCGTGTAGATAAATTTTCGCTGGCTCAAAGAAGTCCCGCCCTGGCAGAAAACCCGGGCGATCTTCGGTTCCACCTTCTCTGCCTTCTTGCCGGTGATCACCGCTATCTTTTCCGCGACTGCCGATTTTCCAGGAGCGCACATGCTCACCGCGACATCGGGATTTCCCACCACGTTCTCAGCATACCCCATGCAGCCCGCGAACCCGCAGGCCCCGCAGTTGGCGCCGGGCAGGGTTTCCCGCACCTGCTCGACCCTCGGGTCTACTTTGACCACGAAGCGGGCCGCTACAACGGCGAGCGCTATCCCGAAGACGATACCGAGCGCGGCCAGCACGATCAGCGTCGTATATACCGTGGACGCGGGAACATTTCCGGCCGCCTGCGCCGCTCCGCCGGCCTCGGCAAGCGGGACCAGCTTGTTTGAGATCAAGTGTATCGCATGGGAAAAAATCTGTGCAAGGATACTGGTCATTTGTTCATACATGGTTATTCCCCTTACGGGTAATTCAAAATTTAAGATTCAATGTTCAAGAGAGCGGCAAAGTTTTCCGTTTTGAATTTTCCCTTTTGAATGTTGAATTTGCTACAACGTGATCATCCCCGAAAACCCGAGGAACGCCAGGGCGATCAAGCCCGTCAGAACAAATGATATGGGCAGCCCCTGGAAAGACTTGGGCACGTCTGCAAGCTCCAGCTTCTCTCTGATGCTCGCCATGATGATGAGCGCCAGGCTGAAACCGAGTCCCGACCCAAGCGCCATGGCCATGCTTTCGAATAAGGTGTAATTTTCATCGGCGTTGAGAAGCGGCACGGCCAGGATGACGCAGTTCGTAACAATCAGCGCAAGGTAGATGCCCAGCTTGTAGTACAATGCCGGCACGACTTTCTTCATGATCGTGTCGGCAGCCTGCACGAAGGCGGCGATCACGCCGATGAAAATAACGATCTTTAAGAATTCGAGATGATAGGGAATCATGACATAATTATAGATGACCCAGTTGAGGGCCGATTCTACGAGCATGACGGCCGTGAAGGTGAAACTCATCCCGACTGCCGTCTCCATCCTCTTGGTGACGCCGAAAAAGATGCAAAGACCTAAATAACGCGTAAAAACAAAATTATTGATAAGTGCCGATGCGATAAATATGGTGAGAACGTGCTGCCACATAAGAACCTCCGGATTCTTCAATTGCGGAATGCGGAATGCGGAATGCGGATTTTAAAATCCGAAATCTGCAATCCGAAATCCGAAATGCTTAATGGTGTCCGCCGCCGCCCCCGCCCGTTCCGCCGAAGAATTTACGGTCCATCCAGTTGAGCCCGCCCATCATGAGCCCCATGGCGAAGAAGCCGCCCGTCGGCATGATCGCGATGAGAAGCGGCTTGCCGGGCAGGATCCGGAACGGTTGGCGGCCCGGAAAATTGACGCCCAGGAAGCCGTAGTGGCGCAGGCACCAGCCGTTCGGCGCCCCGGGGTTGGAGGGATCGATCTCGACGCGCAGCGCCGCCGCCTTGCCCTGGAACTGGGCTTTAAGTTCCGCCCAGCGGTGCGGCGCCATGTCGGTATCTTTCGATTCCTTGCCCGTGTCGGTGGTGATCACGGTTTCCTGGCGCGGGGCGAAACGCACGGAGAACCCTCCGTAACCCTTGTTGCCCTCCGGCGTCCCTTCAATTTCGACCGGCTTGTCGAGGGCCTCCAACAGCAACTGGAAGTCAAGTTCGCGCGTGTTTCCCTTGGCCCGCTTGACATAGATGGCGACCGTCTCCTTGAGCAGCCTGCGCTCCCCGGCAAACCAGCCGTTCTCGACCGCCAGCTTCGCCATCTGGGGATCGGCCTTCTTCTCGATCCAGCGCACGAACCGGTCCTGAGCGCCTCGGACGAGCCACTGGTCGTAAGTCTCGCCGTCCGCTCGGACAATCGGCCAGGTCCAGAAAACGCCGCGGTGATGCAGGTGGTCCTGCGGGAAATCGTCGGTGAGCGGCGTCCCATCGGGCGCGTAGAGGGGGTGGACATAGCAGCACCGGCGCAGGTTTTCCCGTACGCCGGGCTTCAGGATCATGCCGAAGTTGTAGGTGAGCACCGGCGCGCCGCCCTCCCGCAGGTGCAGATACTGGCCCTCGGCTTCCTCGAAAATGAATCCGGCCGCGCGCGGGCGTGCCTGCTGGGCGAAAGCGCCGCACACCGAAAACAGGCATAGGAAAAAGAGAAGCGCAAAGAAGCGCAAACCGGGCCGATCTTCTATTGTGGTCATGGCGTGTTTGCGCAACACAATTGAAGCCTCCACTTCTTCAGTCGGCGACGGGCGCGGTGTCTATCCCGCCGCTTTTTTGGCCTGCTTCCCAAGCACATAGTCGCTGCCGTAGGGTGCGCGCTGTTTGCGGGCCAGCA
>JAIQGH010000129.1 GCA_020072655.1 Terriglobia bacterium
TCCGGGGCGGTGGCAAGGTGGACATTACGTGGAAAGAGGGCCGGCTCACTGAACTCAGGCTGCAATCCGATCATACGATGAAGTACCGGGTGCTCTACGGCGATCGCTCAGCCGACGTTCAGATTGAACCTGGCAAGCCTGTCGTGTGGGATGGCACTCTCCACAGAATCGGGAATTGATCTGGGTCTAATACAGACTCTTCGACTGAGGCGTTTCGAGAGGGGACATCGATGATAATGAATCGATTGCTTTGTGTGATAACGCTGGCGATGACTGTTGCCCTGGGGCCTCGGCTGGCGGCACAAGTACAGACCGAAGCGCCTCCGGTCGTTCCCGGTGCGAAGCCTGTTACGGTGGAGCATGTCAAAATCCACGGCCAAGCGCTGGAAGGCAATCTGGAGGGGGATGCGGTCGACCGCGACGCTATCGTATTCTTGCCGCCTGGTTATGCCATTGAGAAGTCCCGTCGCTATCCAGTCGTATATGCCTTGCACGGTTATTCCATCGGCGCCGAGCAATGGACCCACGAAATACATGTACCGCAGACCATCGAAGGCGCTTTCGCCCAAGGCACCAAAGAGATGATTGTTGTGCTGCCCGACTCGAAGACCCTGTACGGTGGGTCCATGTATTCTAGCTCCCTCACCACTGGCGACTTTGAGCGATTCATCGCCCACGACGTGGTCACCTATATTGACGCTCACTACCGCACTCTTCCTAACCGCATGAGCCGGGGTCTGGTAGGCCATTCCATGGGCGGTTACGGCGCCGCTCGCATTGGAATGAAGCATCCTGACGTATTCAGCAGTCTCTATATCATGAGTCCCTGTTGCCTTTCGCCGATGGGCTCCAGACCCGCAAATCCAGCCAGGCAGCAGGCCATGGAAGCGGAAGAGAAGGCATTGGAATCGGTAGAGACCCCCGCCGATGCGGCTGGCTTATCGTTCTTCGTCCGCGCTCAGCTCGCCTCAGCTGCGGCGTGGTCGCCCGACCCGAAAAATCCGCCTCTCTATCTTGACCTGCCGAGGAAAGATGGTGAGCCCCAACCCGATGTGATTGCCAAATGGGCGGCTAATGCGCCGCTGGCTTTCGTGGATCAGTATATCGGGAGTCTCCGCCAGCATCGCGCCATCGCGATCGATGTGGGCGACCAAGACGGGTTACGGACCGATGCGGGCAAACTGCATGACGTTCTGGATAAGTATGGACTCGCGAACAGCTTCGAAGTGTATCAGGGCACTCACACGAGTAAGGTGGCTGATCGTTTCCAGAATCATGTGATGAGGTTTTTCAGCCAGAGTCTCTGTTTTCGGGCAGGTTGCCGATAGCTACTGGGAGCACTGGCGTTGATCGGCGACATCACCAGCTCTACGACTGAACACACTGCCACGATGAATACGGTGGAGGGCTTTTTTGCTGTGGGCGGTATTATTGGCCCTGCCATAGTCGCCCACTTCCTGGCGGTGGGCACGTCATGGAAATGGCTGTACATCACCTCATAGCCCCGGCATGATCTGCCCGCAGCACAAGGCACCGACTTCAGACACCGCAGAAGAAGAGAGGGTGAAGAAAACGGAGTTTGGTTTCCGCACCGCCAGCGGGCGCACAGTTCACATAACGACATTGACCTGAGTGCGCGCAGAACAGGGAAGGAAGGGCATGACGATTATTGCGTGGCCAACGGGTGGCTGTCCCAACTGCGGGTGGGTCCAGACTGTCAAACCGCAAGAAGACGCTGTGCGGTGGGGGGACTATAGGGAACACGCGGACTGGGATTTTGGCGAACGACAGGGCAATCAAATTCGGGTATTTGGCTCGGGGCTGGCGCAGACCTTTCAGCTCTGCGCGCCGAAGGCGCAAGAAAAGAGTCTTGACTCGCAGACCCAGTGGGTCCGCGCCAACCAGCGAGAGTCGGCGGCGAGGACGCCGCCGCCACAGCCCCGGCGACCCTTGAGCCTGCCCTGAGCGGCGCGAAGGGTCGCAATCGAATCTTGGCAGGCGCAGGTGCGTTGTGTCGGTTGGATCATAGAAACCCTCGAAATTTCGCGGCGTCTTGTTTTTCTGCGCCCAGTTCGATTAAGTTGAGGATGCACTGCGAGGCTATCGGCTGAATATTCCCACACCGATTAAAGGTCGGGAGCAAATGATGAACAGACGCGGCGCACCGAAGATTGGCAGAAGGAAATTCCTTGGCAACGCTGTGCTCGCAAGCGGGCTAGGTTTGGTGAAGGGACTCGCTCCGTCCTCCACGACGAAGGTCGGGATTCTGGTTGACCCCGAGGACCCAGTTGCGGGCGCCGCTCCCGCGAAGTGGGCCGCAGCAGAGCTCGAGAACTCGCTCTCAAAGCGGGGCGTTGCAGTCAACCGTCACACGCGGTTTGACCGCCACGCGGAGTTTGATTTGTGGATTGTCGTGTCCGGAACTAACAGAACTCTTGCCCGGCAACTGCTTCAAAAGGCCGGCGTCGTCATGCCGAAACACGACGAGTCTCTTGCCCTGGTTTCCGGGAAGCTTTACGGAAAGGATGTGCTGCTGGCCGGAGGCTGGGACGAGCGCGGCCTTGTTTACGCCGTGCTGGAACTTGCCGATCGCGTCCAATACTCAAGCGCGCCGCTCGACGGACTGAGGCTATCCGGACCCGTCATCGAGCAGCCCGCGAACGCCGTGCGCGCCATCGACCGATGTTTTGTCAGTAATGTTGAAGACAAGCCCTGGTACAACGACCGCGACTTCTGGCAGGCCTACTTCAGCATGCTGGCCGCCCAGCGATTCAATCGCTTCTGTCTGAGCTTCGGGCTCGCCTATGATTTCACCCGAAATATCACCGATTGCTACTTTCACTTCGCCTATCCCTTTCTAATCGCCGTCCCGGGATACGACGTCCGGGCCGTGGGGCTCCCGGACGAAGAACGCAATCGAAACCTTCAGATGCTGCGGTTCATCAGCAATGAAGCAGCAGCGCGAGGGCTGGATTTCCAACTGGGCCTGTGGACGCATGCCTACGAGTGGCACGACAGCCCTCACGCCAACTACACCATCTCCGGCCTGACACCCGAAACCCATGCCGGATATTGCCGCGACGCACTGCGCGCGGTGCTCGACGCCTGTCCGGCCATCCGCAGTCTGGCGCTCCGAATCCACGGTGAAAGCGGCGTGCCAGAGGGAAGCTACGATTTCTGGAAAACGTTATTTTCCGGCGCAACGGCTTCCGGGCGTACCGTCGAAATCAATCTGCACGCCAAAGGGATTGACCAGCGCATGATCGACTTGGCGCTCGCCACCGGAATGCCGGTCACCGTTTCACCCAAATACTGGGCCGAACACAGGGGGCTTCCGTATCATCAGGCCTCCATCCGTGAGCTGGAAAAGCCGCCGCGGAACCGCCAGGTTAACGAGTTCTTTTCACTCAGCTCCGGCGCGCGGAGTTTCTTACGTTACGGCTACGGCGACCTGCATGAGGTCGGCCGCCGCTACGGAATTTACAGTCGAATTTGGCCCGGCACAGAGCGCGTGCTGCTGTGGGGAGATCCCGTCACCGCGGCAGCCTACGCGCGGGACATGCAATTTTGCGGTGAATCGGGCGTAGACCTTTTCGAACCCCTTGCTTTCAAAGGGAGGCGAGGCTCGGGCATACCCGGCGGCCGGTGCGCCTATGCGGACCCTTCGCTCCGGCCAAAGTTTGACTGGGAGAAATTCCTGTACACGTACCGCGTGTGGGGACGGCACCTCTACAACCCTGACACGGACCCGGACGTATATAGACGGTTCCTCAGAAAGGAGTTTCGGACAGCCGCCCCAGCGGTGGAATCGGCCCTCGCCAATGCCTCGCGAATTCTTCCGCTCGTCACCACCGCGTACGGGCCTTCTGCCGCTAACAACAATTATTGGCCTGAAATCTACACCAACATGCCGATCATCGACACCGGCGAGAAGACGGTTTACAGTGACACACCCAGTCCCAGAACCTTTGGCAACGCCAGCTCGTTTGATCCCGAATTATTTTCGAACGCCAACGAATTTGCGCAGGAATTATTGCAGGGGCCGCCGAGCGGAAAATTCTCGCCGATTGAAGTCGCGCAGTGGCTCGAGGATTTGACCGGTGACGCAAAGAAGCATTTAGCGGGAGTAAAGTCCAAGACGGAAGATCAGAATAGCCCGGAATTCCGCCGCCTCGCGACGGACGTCGAAATCCAGAGCGGCCTGGGGCTTTTTTTCGCGGCGAAGTTTCGATGCGCTGTGCTTTACGCGATCTTTGCGCGCACGGGAAACCGAACCGCGTTGGACGAAGCGCTCAACGCCTATCACCGGGCAAGGGCCGCCTGGGCCGGCCTCGCGGAGCAGGCCAGGGGAGTCTATGTCCCCGACATCACCTATGGCCCGGAAAAAAACTTGCGCGGTCATTGGCTGGACCGGCTCGCCGGCATTGACGACGATATCGCGGAGATGGAAAAGCGCCGGCAAAACCCGGGTCCTGAAATTCGATCCGACCAGAATATTCAGGCGGACCAGGTCAGGCGTGCCATCCAGGCAGCGCTCGGAAAACCTTCTCGTCCGCCTTTGCGCTGGAAACACGTCCCTGCGCAACACTTTCAGGCGGGCGCGCCGCTCGATATCCAACTGGAAATTGACCCCCCGAAAGGGACGTCCAACATTTCGGCGGTCCGCCTCCACTACCGTCACGTCAATCAAGCTGAAAACTACTCGGTAGAGGAGATGAAATATTCCGGCGCGCGCTACCAGAAATCTATTCCGGGAACCTATACGCAGTCTCCTTATCACATGCAGTATTTCTTTGAAGTGCTCGGCGATAACAACACAGCGTGGCTTCTCCCCGGCTACGACCCCAATCAGCCACGCCAACCTTATTTCGTTGTTCAGCAACAAAAAGCCAGCCGGGACTAGGCTTGCCCTCGTTTCCACACGACCGAGAAAGGGCTGCCGTAACGTCCACATATTCGATCCTGTCGAAAACCTGAGTAGTGAGAGAAGCTACCTTGCCCGGATTTGCCCTACGTCAAGGTCGCCTTCCGGGACGGGCCACTGTCACGATGCCCCTGAAGCGTGCAGGAGGCCAGGTTGCGGCAGGGAACGAACGAGTGTAAATGATCTTGTAGCCGCCAGAGCACCAGCGGTCAACAAGATTCCACACTTTTCGACGTTCTGCACCGAAGTGTCTGCAAATGAATCACTTGGAATCTACAAGAATCTACGCATTTCGATAACTTGCAGAATCTGATTTGCAACTAGGATGGCGGGGGTTCGAATCCCCTCAGGTCCACCAACCTATCTAACGTGGTTTCATTGAATTAGGTTGCTGCCACACCTCTGTCAGTCAGCAAACTGGGAGCATTAGGGAACAGATTGCATGCCAGGTCCCATGGTTTTTCGCGCTAGCCCGCTCGAGTGTGGGATGTAGATTATTATGGTGCTGTCGTGCGGACCGTCTTCGTCCGGCTCGGAAAGCCCATCCACAATGCTTGCGTGGAATCGTTTAATGGCACCTTTTGGCAAGAGTGCTTGAATACCCATTGGTTCATGACCTTGGGTGGGGCCAAGGAGATCGTCAAGGCTCGGCAGCGGGAGTACAATGAGAGCCGTCCTCACCGGGCTCTCGGGGAGAGCACGCCGAACGAATTCGCCTGTCAGGTCGCGGCTAGCCGCGACCTGACAGGCCCCGAAGGAGCCGCAAACTCACTCTGAAGTTGGTCCAAAAACCCCAGACCACTCAAAGGAGCCGAAAACTCACTCTGAAAGTGGTACAAAAACTCGGGCGGGTCACACTTTTTCGATTCTGATCAGCTTCGCGTCGGCGATGGGAAGTGAGAGTTTCAAGGCATCGGAAACTCGCACGCGGTCCGCCGAGCTGCCGTACCGAACGAGATACTCTCCCTTCTCCAATCCCTTGAGCTCCAACTCAGCCTTTTTCACGACTCCTGTCGAGTCACTCAGGCGGAGCTCCAACCGCTTCCCGGCATCGCTGAGGGCAACCTGGTCGACCTCTCCCTGCGCAGCTTCCAGATCGATCTTGTTCGGCACGAACCTCAGCCGCTTTCTTAGGCCATCCTGAGGATAGACGCGGACCTCCTTCTCGGAAGATTCCACCCGGCAGCCGATACCGATCAGGCCAAAGGAATCATCCTGGATGACATAAGACTTCACGGCCTTAAGAAAACCGAACTGCGCGATCCCGCCATCGAGAGTCCTTGGGGGTGTGAAGTCGAACACCCCCGGCGTGGAAATGAAATGCGCAAAGCACATACCGTCGGGACGCAGGTTAGCTGCCACGCTCATCACGCCCGCGTATCCCTTGATCAACGTGTCCGGGTCGCCGGTGTCCTCGAACCCACGCAGCAAAGCCCACCCATTGGTGGCCTCGGTCATCCAGCAGGTCAGATCGCCCTTGTTGTCTTGGCCGTATTGAAACCAGATCGGCTGGTTCCCGCCGCGTAGGGCCTTAATGATTTGCAGCGTCTTGAGGTTCTTCTCGGTGTCACCGAAGTAGCGGGTGAAGAAATAGACTTCTTCGTGGGCGGTATCGTCCGCAGGAAACTCGGAGGCGTAGGGATAGGGGTCGTTGAGGAAGACCTCGTTGCACTGCCGCATTGCCTCCAGCAGGCTGCTGTGTTCCTCCTGCAATCCTTCATTTCCGAGGTCCTCGAGAATGTTCACAGCGTTCCCACCACCCATCACCCCGACATGCCCCCAGGGGTCCGTCTGGAACATATACAGGCAGGTGCGGTACGACATCCGCAAGTAGTCCTCTGGGTTCTTGCGTGTCAGGAGCCCATACCGTTTGCCGACGCGGTACATGGCGTGATAGAAGTTCATGACGTGAGCGTAGTTGAAGGCCCGATAGGTCGCTTTGGATCGTTCCTCCGTCCAGTGGCTCCAGGGGCTCGACGGATACCTTTCCTTCCAATAAAGGGAGTCGCGGACGGCGTATGTCTCAGGATTCTGAATGTACTTAAACAGGCAATCAGCGACATACATCTCCAGGGCTGCAACTTCTTCTGGGGAGGGATAGTAAACGTTCTTCTCGGCCAGGAACAAGGGCTCTGAAAAGCCGAATTCGGTGCCGCTTCCGCCGACCTCCGCCACTTCGTCGGCGTCAAGGAAAGTGCTCCCGATGCGATGGTCAAAGGGCAAGAACGCGTGGTACCGGTGGTAGGGATCCTCCGGGTTCCTGTAAAATTGCCGTTCCACAATGAATCGTCCCCGGGCCTTAAGCAGCAGCGGGATGTTCTCGATGCAGTAGAAGTGTAGATTGGTCCAGCGACCGCCATAGTGCAATTTCAGGCTTTTCTGGCCTCGGCCCTTGAAGGACAAGGTCAGCAAGGTTTTGTCATCGACGCGCTTCTTTTCTTTGACTGTAATATTGTCGGAAAGGAAATCGATTTTCTCCACGTCGGATTTCGATTTCAGCTCCACGTAGGCATCGGTATCCTCCTGAACTACCATGGAAGGCAGAATCCGGATGCCGAGGTTGCCCGCTTTGCAGAGCTCCTCCCGAATCGCGTCATAGCTCTCCACAAAGCAGAAGCGCAGTTGCCAAGACCGCTTCTCCCCCGGCTTTAAGACCAGCGAGGTGTGCCCGTTCACCCAGGGGTTCTTATACCATCCCCGCAGATTCTTTGTGGCCCAAGAATGGATGGCCAGGATCTGCGGTCCTTCCCACCACCACACCCTTTCGCCGAAAGAACTGCAGTCGCGATAGACGCATTCAAATGCTGTGTCCTGCATGGCTTGGAAGAGGAGAAACGGCACATTGCCCAGAGGGCGTTCGATGAGCACGTAGGAGCTGTGTCCTCCAACGAAGTGATGGGCTATGACCTTCTGCTCGTGGTACGACTTCTGAATCCGAGGGTATTGCTCCTTATAGACGGTGAAAGAATCGTCGGGAAAGCTCAGCGGATGGCCCGTCTCATCGGGGGGAAAAGGCTGGCCGGTTTTAGGATCCCGGTAGAATTCCCCCTGGTCATCGTTCACCATCAAGGGAAATGCGAGCTCGCCGATCTCCAGGACGTGATCCGTGACGTTGCGGAGTTCGACATCCCAAAGCAGCGAATGGTCCTCCCCGCTGTGGTATTTCATGGCAAGACCGAAACTCCGGATACCGCCCTCATTTTTCGAGGCTCCCCTGTAGTTAACCTCGAAAGTTCCCGCGTCGAAGCTCACCCGCCGAATGTCAGCGGACCTTCCAGTCAGCTCCGGCCTCCACTTTCCCTTCAGAATGTAGTCCGAGCGTGGCGACCAATGGCGAAGGGCCTGGCTGGTGTCGGTGATGTCCCAGACGGTAGTGACGAGGTCTCCGGTCCATCGGGAGTTCGAGACATCAACCCCGGGCGTGTTGCGTTCGTTCCCGATAAAGTTTGTCCCCACAGGATCGCCCTGCTTGGTGATCGAGGAAATCGAACCGTACCTTTGATCGAAAGCGACGGTCATGTTCCCTGTGTTCAGTTCAACAAGATGGTTTTCGTGTGGGCCCAAAGCGGCGTGCGAAGTAGGAGGAGCTGCTTCCCCGCCCTTGGGTCTAGCTCCCGGTTGGCCTAGGTCCGCTTGCCCCACTTGCTGACCTTGTGCCCCGCACTGAGCAACGGGGGCGTCGGCGTTCCCTGAACCAACAGCCAGGAGAGTCGTCGCACCCGCTGCACCCAAGTCTCTAAAGAGGTCCCGGCGAGTCATTCGCTTGCTCATGATTGCCTCTCTGGTCAGAAATCGTCTGGCCCTGCAATGCTCGTGCGCTTCCCGGGCCTCGAATTCAGACGCGTGCGTCCCCCGAGCCGTTCTCATCAGCCTGTCCGTGCACCTCGCGCCCACACAAGTCGGCCGGCATCTTACTTGCCCGAACCGGTTCGCACGGCACTGTTGGCATTCTCCCCGAATAATTGGTGCGCAAAAATCAGGAACACGCTGGAGGTCTAAGCCGGGATTATCCGGTTGAAGGGCGACGCCGCACGTCAGATAGGTATCGTCTCGTCGGGCGCCTTTATGGAGAACCCCTCGGCCGACGGATAGGACCTCCTCCGAAAACTCTCACGGGAAGAATATCCTCAAGCGCCTTCCTCATTGGTCGCGGCAAAAGGGCAGCGCGTAATGCGTTATGAGGGGGTCACCCGAGCGACCCAATCAAGCGGCTTGTGCCGGCCGAGCTTTAGATGTATTTCCACTGGCCTTCCCCCCGGCAAGTGCAAGTCGCAGGTGGCCGTGCCCGACTGGGGCTTCGCCGCCAATACGCCGGAAGGTGCGGAGATGTCTTCGATACCATGTCGGGCAATCAATGTGATGTCCTGCTTTCTCACCGAGGTGACCGTCAGGTCCACGGTCCGAGCTTCCATGTCCCAGTTAGCGTCGGACCAACGTAGCCCTGCTCAAACAGTTGTCGTAGTTCGTAGTCAACCAGGTAATAGTCTTTGAGCCGCGCCCCAACAAGAGCGCGGTGGCAGAGACCATGGGCAGCCAGAGTCTCGGGGGCGCGCTTCCGATCAGCCAGCAGTGCTGCCTTGGCAAGTTGTGGCGTACGGTCTGGATCGATCTCGTCGCCTGGCCAAGCCCCATAAAGATGAGAGACATGCCGATGGTCCAGGCGCTCTTCGAACGTCGGCCAAGCCCATTCCTTCAGCGTGCCGTCCTTGTCGAGCAGGTAGGGCGGCATCTTCTCGAGCATTGCCCTCCATTTCGGCACACTGTCGGCGTCGGTACCCAGGATCTCCGAAGCCTGGATCAAATGGGTGAGCACTTCCCTGCACACGGAAATGTCCATGGTGGCATTGATCACCAATGGGGTTGGCGGAACCGTATGCGCCTCCGCAAACGAGAAACGCGGCTCCGGCCACCGGGGCAGCGGGAGAGGTTCCGCATTATCGGGCCAGTTCTCCGGCGAGTACGACGGGACGAAGACGTAGTTGCCGTCTTTGTCGGTGAGTTTCAGGAAATCCTCGTAAAACAGCGCCAGCTCTTTCAGACCCGGCACGACGCGGTTGCGGAGGAACTCCAGGTCCCCGGTTACCAAGTAGTGATCCCAGAAAGGGCGGTAACACCAGCCGCCGGCGGAAATCCAATAGGGGTGCGGCCAGATGCCTCCATCCACTTGGCTCGCGTAATGGAAGCTTACGCCGATTCCCTTATCCGGCAGGATGGGGAATACCGCGCCGCGAGCCCCGAAAATGTTCTTGGCATTGTTCCGGCAGTCTGGGAGAATACTCTCCATCCAATCGAAATAACTCTCCATGCCCTCCCGCAGACCACCCATCGGGCCGCCCGAAATCTGCAGGTTGATATTGGCATTTACCTCCGCCACCATCGGAGGGTATTTGCCGCTGGAGAGGATGAACCAGTAGCGTCCCATTTCGAACATCTTCTCCAGCAATGCGGGTGAGTAGTCCGGCCGTGTCCTCTGATCGGTAAGGAGCTCCTCCGATGCCATCCCATGCTGGGAGCCGCCGCCGAAGTCCACGGAAACACGGTTGAAGACCGGCGCCTGGCCCTGCCGGTGCCGCTCAAGCATGGCGTCATAGTCGGGGTTGAGATGTTCCACTGCGAGCCGCAGGGACTCCACCTTGTCCTGGCTATAGTCGGCGAACCACTCGATGCGAGTGAGCAGCATCACTGATGACGCGTTCTCGATTACCAACGTACCTTCCTCGTTCCGGGCCGAGCCGCCCATGCGAATCACACGGGTCACTCCGGCATAACCGCTGTTGTCCACTGCGGGGTCGAAACGGCACGCGAAGATCAGCATACGCTCGCTGCAGTCCTGCTCGAAGCTTATTGGCGCGGTGTCCCCCATGCGCATCATCGATGGATTCTGAAGCGAGATCCGCGCATTCACCGGTTGTCCTCTCGGGGCGGTGAGCAGTTGAACCACGACGTCGTCGGGCCGGGATGCCAATGTCTGGCGAAGCCAGTCGCCGTGCTCGTCGTTCCAGACTACCTTCACCTCACCACTCTCGAAATCGACGGTACGGAGATAATCCTTGAGCCACGCGGTTTTAGGGAACTCGAGATGCATCGTGAATGCCGGGATTGTAGGGTGCGAAAACAGATTAAGCGGCATGCCGGCGTCTTGCATGGCCCGGAAGGCAAAATCGACGCCCTCGCGGTATTTCCCGTCCAGCAGCATTTGCCGCAGTTGCGGGAGTATGGCCGCGACCTTGGGAGCCTCGAAGGGCCTCTTCCACGGCACGAGCAAGCTTTCGTGGTGGAAAAGAACCTGCTCCGAGTAAGGATCGCCCATTAATTCGACAAACATCGTTCCATTGCCGGTGAGGAGGCTCTCACGGATTGACTTGCCGGGTGCAATGCTGCACAAGCCCCGCCGCGGTACAATGTTGCGCTTAATCCGTTCCGCTAGCGGCATCGGCGAGACCTGTACGTCCACCGGCCGATATGATTCCGCGAGTACCGGCAGCTTAGGCAAGAATTCATCCCCCTGCGCGCGGCGAAGATAGTCAATGGAACGGTTGTCCTCCCGTGCCACACCAGTTTGCCCTAAAATCTGGCTGGAAATCTGGAACGGCTTTTGGGGACCGCTTTCGCTTGCCGTGAGCGGCGGGAGCAACTTTGGAGAACCCGCTATGCCGGCAGCAGCGACCGTGCCTTTCCTGAGAAAATCTCTGCGCCTCATAATTCCCTCCTCAGGCTTATTTCTAACAAGAGCTTCGGAATTTATGTGTTGACTCCCCTAACCAGCCCAACGCACAACCTATGCTCCCGAAGTGTCTGTGACCCGGACCCGACGCGCCCCAGCCCGGCCACAATGGAGAAGACATGGGCCAGAAACAGGTCGGCGGGATGAAAGTCCCGGTAATCGTACTCGGGCCAACGGACAGAGAGTTGAAGAAAGTGCCGAATTGCAAAAGCACGACAAAAGGCTTGAAATAAACTCAGGCCTCCGAAGCGAGTAAGACCGCTTTTGTCGAAGGCGAAATAGAACTTTCGCAGGCCTCTGGGCATTCCTCACAATCGTGCCTAATAGAGAAGTTTGTGAGAAGGCCCCATAATGTTGTTGAAACTGGCTGTCCATGCGTTGTTGCGATACTTTAACCGCCCATCAATAGTCGTTTTTCAGGAGCTCTCATCGCGCATATTGGCCCTCCTCATAAGGCGTTTCCGCACTCCTGAATCGACATACGGATAGGGTTAAGCGTTTGCCGCCCTCTTCGGGGCCTTCACACGCCACCAGATGGTATGGATCATTAGCCGACGCCCACACTCTTCAGCTTTTGGCGCCCCAAACTCCCAGACCGGCAATCCACGGGGCCCTCGGGTCAATTCCTTCGGCATCGCACAACCAAGTTTCGAGCCCCGAGGCAAAAGGGAAAAAGCAGATTCACAGGCAGTCTGCATAACACGAGGGGGTTTCCAACGTCAAGGCAAATCTGAATCGTTCTATAGATCGAGAAATCGCTCTCTCCGAACAAAACTTCTCCGCTTGCTATTGAATAAGATGACCCACAATCGGGCCAGGATAGCGCTGGCTAGTTCTAAAGGTCGGTCCGTTCTTCCTGACGAATTCGGACGGCTCCCCAAATAGGGCACCTCCCATTTCTAATCCCCTGTGTTTTCAATCGCGAAAGTCGAGGCTTCACAGAGGGGCAAAGTAAGACCAGTCTTGTCGAGGCTGCCTGAAAATCGTTCCATCTGTCGCTCTAGAACCGCCCGCGGCGGCGCTGTTGAGAAAGCCATTCAAGGACCAGGTGGTTCAGATGCAACAGGGTTGCTCTCTAAGGTCGTGCCGGAGCAATTTCCAAATCGATTTTGATCTCTTCTTGATTTGCCGTTTTTTTGGTATTATGTCAGCCGAGTTCGGGTTGATTTGTTTGAGAGGGCGGGCTAAGCATGCCGACGATTCGTGATGTGGCCAAACTTGCCGGTGTTTCGGTGGCCTCGGTGTCTGCTGTCACTAACAACAGGACCGGAGTTAGCCGCAAGCTGGCGGAGCGCGTGTGGAAGGCTGCTGAAGCGCTGGATTATCACCCTGACAGCTTGGCGCGCAGCCTGCGAGTTCGTCGGACAGAGACTATCGGCGTGGTTATGCCCCAAATCGCCAGCCCATTTTACGCCGAAGTGTTGAGGGGAGTAGAAACGGAGGCAAAGCAGAAGGACTACTCGATCCTGATCTGCGATTCCGCCGCTGATTCGGCCCTGGAGCAACGCCTCCTCAATTCGCTGATGGCAAGGCGAGTGGATGGAATCCTGTTGGCGTCGGTCGATCCCCACTTTTCCGCTCACCAGTTACTTCGAAGAAGGATGCCCGTGGTTTTTTTCGATCGCTTGCCGGCGAGTTGCCGAGGGCCGGCCGTCATGGTCAACAACGTAGAAGGATCTTTCGAAGCGACTCGTTACCTTATCAACCTCGGGCACCGCCGAATTGCCATCATCACGGGGTCACTGGCTATCTCAACCGCTGCCGAGCGCGCGGAAGGTTTCCGCAATGCGATGGGAGCGGCAGGGCTACCAATCCCAGAGGGATATCTTCGGTCGGGCGAGTTTCGGCTAGAGGGGGGGTACAAGTGCGCGTTAGAGATGATGAAGCTTTCCCCTCGCCCCACCGCCTTGTTCGCGACGAATTATGAGATGACCTTGGGTATGTTGAGAGCACTGCGGGAATTGGGAATCAAATGCCCTCAAGAAGTGAGCGTCATGGGCTTCGACGATTTTGTGATGGGCGCAGACGGCTTCAGTTGGGCAACGATGTTTTCGCCCCAACCCACCACGGTAGCACAACCCTCTTACGAAATCGGCAGAGAGGCCCTCAAGCTACTGTTACGTAGGATCGAAGGATTCGAGGACGGGCATCAGGATGGCCAAGAGAGCGTCGTGCGACTTCGTGTGGAGTTACGGGTGCGGGAATCAACCGCTCCTCCGGTTTTGAGCTGAACTCTCGCGGGTCCGCTTTCAAGTCGAGATGCCAGTGCGTGTGAGGCGCCGGGAGGCAACGCATGTTGAATGGAGATTTGGCTGGCATGAAAACCAGCATCGAGATTCCCCAGAGTCGATTCGAGGACGGCGTGGAAACGCGCAAGGTTCCTCAGGGGCGGCTGTACACGGGGGCGCGGATGCCTGCGATCGATGATAGGTTGGCGTGGAAGCCCGGCGGACAAATCACATTCTTGTGACCTTCGCGAAGAGAAATCCTAATCGAGGACCGGGATTCCCTAGAAGCGAAAGGAGACATAGCATGGACATCACTAGACGAAGTGCGATGAAAGTGCTGGCTGGCGTAGCACCCGCTTTGGCTTTTGGCGGCCGTCTCCGCGCTGAAACCGGACTTGAGATTCACAAAGGCCCTTTTGAGGGGACGCAGGAATCGCTTCAGCAGTACCAGGTTCCCGATTGGTTTCGAGATGCCAAATTTGGCATCTGGGCACATTGGGGACCGCAATCCGCAGTGGAGCAAGGCGACTGGTATGCCCGCAACATGTACATCCAGGGCAGCCGCCAGTACGATTACCACGTGGCGCACTACGGCCACCCGTCCAAGGTCGGCTTTAAGGACCTTTGTCCCCGCTGGAAAGCCGCCGAGTTCGATCCCGATCACTTGATGGGGCTCTACAAGCAGGCGGGCGCCAAATACTTCGTGAGCATGGGCGTGCACCACGATAACTTCGACCTGTGGAACTCCAAGCACACGCGCTGGAACTCGATCAAGGTGGGGCCGCATAAGGATGTCGTGGGGCTGTGGCGGACGGCAGCCCTGAAGCGCGGACTCAGGTTCGGGGTCAGCGAACACTTGTGGATCAGCTACAAATGGTTCGCCACAAGTCACGGAAGCGACAAGACAGGACCGCTCGCGGGCGTGCCATACGACGGGGCGAACTCGGCCTACGCGGATCTGTACCACGACGCAGGTGTTGCAAAGTGGGCCCACGACACCCCTGAACAGTAGCCATCCGCCATTCAGGATCTGGTGGACAATTACCAGCCCGACCTGCTGTACACCGACGGAGCACTGCCCTTTGAGAAGTATGGCTACAGTGCGGTGGCCAACCTCTACAACCTGAGCGCGAAATTGCATGGCGGGCAGACGCAGGCGGTTTACACCAGCAAGCGGCCGGAAGATTGCGCGGTCGGCACCTGCGTGCTGGACATCGAGCGGGGACTGGCGAACGAGATTCGGCCCGCTCCCTGGCAGACCGATACCTGCATCGGCGAGTGGCATTACAGCCGCGAAGTGTACGAGCAACATCGCTACAAATCAGCGAAGACGGTCGTGGACCTGCTCGTGGATATCGTGAGCCAGAACGGGAATCTGTTGTTGAATTTCCCCTTGCCCAATAGCGGCCAACTTGACCCCGACGAGTTGAAGGTCCTCGCGGGGATCACCGACTGGATGAGAGTGAACAGCGAGGGAATCTACGGCACGCGACCGTGGAAGATTTACGGCGAGGGTCCCAGTACGGAAGCTGCGAGGCCGGGCGGTGGGTTCAATGAAAATAAACGTCAGCCTCTCACGGCGGAAGACGTTCGTTTTACCGCGAAGGGCGATAGGTTGTACGCGTTTGTCATGGGTTGGCCGGAGAAGGAGGCTGTGGTGCGAGCGCTGGGTACAGCAGGCGCGCAGTCGCCGGGCAAGATCGCGGAGGTGGAACTGCTGGGCCATCCTGGCCCCCTGACCTGGAGCCAGGAGGCGACCGGCCTCAGGGTGCAGTTACCGGGCGAAAAGCCGTCGGATTTTGCGATCACGCTCAAAGTCACCTTCGCGTGATTAGAACACCGTCCGGGGGGCTGTTCCTGCGAGTGGGGTTCAGCGTGACGAACTTGGCTCTCCCGAGTCTGGCGGTCTTACGGTTCTACGACCAGCCAGGGACGGTGGAGCCAGGAAACATACGAGACGAATCACCGGGACGGCCAAAGCGAGCCGCGAGGCATCCCCGAGAGGCGCATGCCCGCAGGCCCCTGCTATCGGACTCCAAGAGGAGAATGGGAATGGACAAACAACCGCCAACAAGGAGCAACCCCCCAACGAAAAAGGATGATTTGATTGTGATCGCGGGAGCAGGCGGCTTCATTGCCGGAGCTCTGACCAGATATTTCACGATAAGGGATTCACCCGCATCCGCGCCATTGACAAGAAGCCACTTCCGGAATGGTACCAGCGGGTGCCCGGCGTTGAGACCCTCTGCCTCGACCTGAGCGAAAGGGACAATTGCGTCAGGGCCTCTGAGGGCGCCCAGGAGGTATACAACCTTGCGGCCGATATGGGTGGTATGGGTTTTATCGAGAAGTTCCGCGTTGAGTGCCTGCGCAGCATCCTGATCACGGCCCACCTGATTGAAGCTGCCTATCAGGCAGGGGTGCAGAGGTACTTCTTCTCTTCTTCGGCTTGCGCCTACAACACAGAACTGCAGCAAGACCCCAAGGCGAGAGCCCTGAAGGAGTCCGATGCCTACCCCGCCATGGCTGAAAGGGGCTACGGCTGGGAGAAGCTTATGTCGGAAATGTTCTGTCAGGAATATTGGGCCGAACGTGGGATGAAGACATTCATCGCCCGCCTGCACAACGTCTACGGTCCGTTTGGCACGTGGGATGGAGGGCGGGAAAAAGCCCCCGCCGCTATCTGCCGTAAGGTTATCGAGGCGAAGGATAGCGGCAAGCGCGAGATCGTGATCTGGGGTGATGGCACTGCCACGCGCAGTTTCATGTACATCGATGACTGCGTCCAGGGCATAGACATGATCACGCACTGCGACGACTTGATTGCTACTCCCATCAACCTTGGTTCGAGCGCCCTTATTTCTATCGACGATTTGGTCAGCCTCGTCGAAGAGATTGCAGGGATCAGGCTCCAGCGCAAGTATGACCTTGAGGCGCCGAGGGGTGTTGCCGGCCGCAACAGCGATAACACCATGATCAAAAGGACCCTGAATTGGGAGCCCGATACGGCGCTGCGGGAAGGACTGAAAACAACCTATGCCTGGATCGAGCAGCAATATGCAGATCGAAAGGCTGGTGAACGCACGCGACATTGAGCGAGCATTCCTGAATAGTCAAAGCTTATGGATCCGCAAGAAAAGACTGACATCACCGCCCCGTTCGGCAAGATTCCCTACCGAATAGCCTTGGCCGGCGGTTGGATCGACCAGCCATTTGTGTCGAAGCTCAACCCTTTACCGCCCGGCTCCATGGTCGTGGTGGTCGTGGAACCCACCTTCCGCTTCATGGATCGATGTGGAATAGCGACCAGTAGCCGCGAGGTCGCCAGGAAGCTGTGGAACGAGACGTTGCCAGATAAAAATCCTCTGGAACTGGTCAGGGAATTGTACGCTGTAGAAAACGAGGGCAAGCCAGAACCATCAGGATCACAGGACATGATCGGCCTGATTTACCCAGGTATCAACAGACTGGACTATGACTTCAAATATGAAAGAGGACTTTTCCCTGCGCACATTGAATCGAACAATGACTCCGATGTCGCGCACTGGTTGGAAGGGGTGATCCACATCCTGCCTGTCGCTCAACGCCCCAATGGATACAGCCCTCTGGGCGAGAAGAATCTCGATCCCGGGTGGATACAGAGGTTGGGCCAGTCGGGCAAGCAATGCTTTGATGCCATCCTGGCCAAGACCGTCGAAGGTCTGGGCGCCTCCCTGAACGAGTGCATGAGGTGCTGGGAGGCCCTGCTGCCTCACACCGTCAGGCATCCGGCCATCACCGTCGATCTGCTGCGAATTCTACGTCACTACCAAGCCAGATACGCGGGAGCCATGTACTCCGGATGTGGCGGCGGCTATCTTTACGTTGCCTCCGAGGACATGGTGCCTGGCTCCTTTCACATTCAGATCCGGCTTGCGAAAGGACGCGGCGGGCATGAGAACTGTCGTCGTAACGGGCAGCTTTGACAACCCGGGGTCGCGCCATGTGCGCTTCCTGGAGGAAGCATCCAAGTTGGGGCAGGTGCACGTTCTGATGTGGTCTGATAAGGTGGTGCGCTCCCTGGAAGGGAAAGCTCCTGATTTTCCTGTGCAAGAACGTCTATACCTGCTTCAAGGCATCCGCTATGTTAGCGACGTAGAGGTAGTGAGGGGGCAAGTAGAGCGTGATGCCATACCGCAGACCGTTGAGACACCGGTCGAGATCTGGGCAGTAGATGAAGCAAGTGACACCCCGCAAAAGAGGGCATACTGCAGGTCACGGGGCGTGCAATATCGCGTTTTGAGCCAAGAGGACTTGAACGGCTTCCCGCTGGCACGCTTCGAGGCCCAGAAAGAACAGTCGTTGCGAGAGAAGGTGGTTGTGACGGGCTGTTTTGATTGGTTTCACTCGGGGCACGTCAGGTTTTTTGAGGAGGTCTCGCAATTAGGCGACTTGTACGTTGTGGTGGGGCATGATGCGAATGTCAGGTTGCTCAAGGGAGAAGGCCACCCTTTGTTTCCGCAGGACGAGCGGCGATACATGGTGCAATCGGTTCGCTATGTCAAACAAGCCCTGATATCCACGGGGCTGGGCTGGATGGACGCGGAACCGGAAATCGCAGTCAAACCGGATATGTACGCTGTGAACGAGGACGGAGACAAACCTGAAAAACAAGCGTTCTGCGAGGCGCATGGCATCCGATATGTCGTCCTGAAGCGAATCCCCAAGGAAGGTCTCCCCCAGAGGCAGAGTACCAATTTTCGGGGATTCTGAGAAATCCTGCATGCCGGGGGCGGTGCTCTTCACCGATGTTATCAGTGAGATGAGAGTTCGACCCTTCCCCGGACATTATCCACGACCACGAGACGCTCTTCGGTTCGTGGGGCACGTCAACCTGGCTCATGGAAGAGTTGGTCGAGCGTCCAGCCCGTTGGGAGGTGCACCGCGCCGATCTGGTGACGCACGGTTCGCGCTCGACAGAGTCGGCGAAGCCCACGTACGGAAGGCCTCGGATACATGTGGCAAGGTCGCGGTCCGCTTTGCCGAAGAGCTCCGCAAGAACTGAAGCTGCGACGGGCGAAGTCTCAGGACTACCATTGCCGCGCTCGCTTCGACAGCGGCCGTGATGGCCCGGGGGAAAGTCAGCCGAAGTTCATTTATCTGGCAGGAGGAATTTACTGGTGGCGGGTGCCCGGCAAGCGGAGTTGGTAAGTTCTTCCAGCATGAACTGGCGGCAGGCGCTTGCTGACCGCATTCTCCTGTTCGGCCATCGGAACTGGATTGTGGTCGCCGATTCTGCCTATCCTGCCCAATCCCGCGAGGGAATTGAAACCATCGCCTCAAACGCTGATCATATTGAGGTTTTGGAAGCAGTCCTCTGCGGGATCGCCGAGTCCAGGCACCTAAGACCCATCGTCCACACTGACCAGGAATTGGAGATCGTAGGAGAAAAGGATGCACTAGGCATCTCTGCCTATCGCCAGCGGCTTTCGGGGTTGCTCAAGGGCTGCGCAGTCGATGTTCAACCGCATGAAGAGATTATCTCGACGCTCGCCCAGGTCTGCCAGAGCTTCCGCGTCCTGATCATTAAGACGAATATGACCATTCCCTACACATCCGTCTTCTTGGAGCTGGAGTGCGGTTATTGGAGCGCAGATGCCGAATGCAGACTGCGTGCCGCCATGAGCCGCCCACCGTTGCGGGAGTGCGGCAAACCGGGGCGAGGGCGTCCTTGGCTGGCTAGGTTTTTGCCGCCTCGACACCGGGACCCATTTCCCAGGTTATCTCATATTCCGGCAGGATCCCGGAGCTTCAGAAATGCCACAAGTGCAAGAAAACATTACCTCTACTCAGGCAGCCCGATTGTTCTCGCCCGGCAATACCCTGCCGTTCGTGTTGGTGACGGCGTTGTTTCTGCTTTGGGGCATTCCCAACAACTTGAATGACATTCTCATCAAGCAGTTTATGAAGTCGTTCGAAATCACCCGCTTCAAGGCGGGATTGATTCAGTCAGCTTTCTATATGGGGTACTTTCTTCTTTCCATGCCTGCCGGGTTCCTGATGCGGAAGTATGGCTACAAAGCAGGCTTGGTGACCGGACTTTTCTTATACAGCACAGGTACTTTCCTGTTTTGGCCAGCCGCCCACGTTCGGCAGTACGGTTTCTTCCTGTTCGCCTTGTTCGTAATCGCCAGCGGATTGGCCTTCCTGGAAACCGGGGCCAACCCTTTCATTGCTACGCTTGGTGATCCACGGACCTCGGAAAGGCGGCTGAACTTCTCGCAGGCGTTCAATCCCGTGGGAGCGGTCATGGGCGTGCTGGCCGGCACGGTTTTCGTCTTTTCCGGCGTCGAACTGAGCCCTCAGCAGATCGACTCGCTGAAGGTTACGGGGAGGTGGGACCAGTACCTGCAAGCAGAGACCATGCGAGTCGTCACGCCGTATCTCGTGCTGGGGGCGATTGTCTTCATCTGGGCGCTGCTGATCCTCGGGACCAAATTCCCCAGGGTCGCGGAAGAGGTGGAATCGGCAGGCGGCCGTCAGCGCAGCCGCCTGCGAGAGCTGCTTCGCTACCCGCACTTTGTTCAGGGCGCGGTGGCTCAATTCTTTTATGTCGGAGCCCAGGTGGGGACCTGGAGTTATTACATCACGTACATTCAAGATTACACACGGGAGCCGGAAAAGATCGCCGGCTACTTCCTGACCGGGACCCTTGTGGCGTTTGGAGTCGGAAGGTTCACGGCGACCTACCTCATGAAGTTTTTCCAGCCCAGCCGCCTAATGGGAGTTTATGGCTGCATCAACATGGCCCTGGTGGGCGTGGGAATTCTGTTCCCAGGCTGGGCGGGCGTGGTCGCGGTCTTTTTCACCAGTTTTTTCATGTCCCTCATGTTCCCGACCATCTTTGCCTTGGGGATCAAGGAGTTGGGGCCCAACACCAAGCTGGGAGGATCAATCATCATCATGGCAATTATCGGTGGAGCGGTTTTCACCCCCATTATGGGCTTGATATTCCAGCTAACTCATAGCATGGCGATGACC
>JAIQGH010000130.1 GCA_020072655.1 Terriglobia bacterium
ACATTTTCCAATTTTGACCGCAAGGGTACTATTTATGTAACAAGTCGGCACGCATTTGCCAAAGCGTGGGTTCCTGCAGGCCTCGGTGGCAACCCTTTGAATCTCAACTAGATGCCCCGCCAAAGGGGGTAGCCAGGGCAGCGCCTTTGCGCCGCGGGCCTTTCGGGGCAGCATGCCAAGCGGCGGGTTACGAACCCACTCCTCGCGGGGCGGAAGCGTTGCATGCGGAGGCGCGCAGAGGTATATTCCCAGTCGGCAGGGAAATGAAAACGAAAATCCTGGGGTGAGCGTCTTCGGCGAGCCACCTGGGGATGGGAGGGTTCCGATGGAGAAGAGTGTCAACCGGAGAACGTTTTTGAAGGCCACGACGGCTGCCGCCGCAAGCGTCTACGCCGCGCGGACTGTGCCGATGTGGGCGAGCGAGCAGCGCGGCGCGACCGCGATTACGACGCCGCTCAACACGTTCCATTACTCGGATGTAAAACTACTGGATGGCCCGATGAAGCGGCAGTTCGAGCAAAACCACAGCCTATTTATGAACCTCGACGACGATCGTCTACTGAAAGTCTACCGGCAGAAAGCTGGCTTGCCTGCGCCCGGTGAAGACATGGGCGGCTGGTACGATCTCACGGGCTTCAGCTTGGAGCCGAGGGACTTCCACGGCTTCATTGCCGGCCACAGCTTCGGGCAGTATCTTTCGGGGCTCGCGCGCGCCTACGCGGTCACCGGGTCTCGCGCCACCCAAGCCAAGGTCCAACGCCTGGTCAAAGGGTATGCGGAAACGCTCGATCCCAAGGCCACTTTTTTCGTGGACTATCGCCTGCCCGCCTACACCTACGACAAGCTCTCCTGCGGGCTGATCGATGCCCACGAGTTTGCGCACGATCCCCTGGCGCTGGATGTTCATGAGAAGCTGACCCGCGCCATCGTGGCCTATTTGCCGGAGAAAGCGCTCTCGCGGGCCGAGCAACGCGCCCGTCCCCACAAGGACGAGTCCTACTCCTGGGACGAAACCTATACCCTGCCGGAAAACCTCTTCCTGGCTTACCAGCGCAGTGGCAAGACGTTCTATCGCGATCTCGCCGTGCGCTTCCTGGAGGACGACACGTACTTCGGCCCTCTCGCGGAGGGAAAGAACGTGCTGCCCGGGGAACACGCCTACAGCCACGTCAACGCCTTCAGCTCCGCGATGCAAGCCTATCTGACCTTGGGCAGCGAGAAGCATCTGCGCGCGGCGAAGAACGGCTTCCAGATGGTGACCGAACAGAGCTACGCGCCCGGCGGCTGGGGCCCCAACGAAGCTTTCGTCGTGCCGGGCAGCGGCGAGCTCGCCGACAGCCTCGCCAAGACCCATGCCAGCTTCGAGACACCGTGCGGCGCGTATGCCCACTTCAAGATCACCCGCTATCTGCTGCGCGTCACTAAGGACCCGCATTACGGAGACAGCATGGAGCGGGTGCTCTATAACACCATCCTCGGCGCCAAGCCCATCCAGCCCGAAGGCTGGTCGTTCTACTATTCGGACTATGCCACCACGGGCAAGAAGGGCTATTACGAGGACAAGTGGCCCTGCTGCTCGGGGACTTTTCCGCAACTCGCCGGCGATTACCACATCAGTATCTACCTGCATTCCGCGGACGGAGTGTACGTGAACCTCTTTGTGCCTTCCTCGTTGCGCTGGACTCAGGAGGGCGCCGCCTGCGGGCTGACGCAACGCACGAAGTACCCGCTCGGGAACGAGGTCCAGATGCAGGTCTCCGCGTCGCGGCCCGTGGAGTACACGCTTTATGTGCGGATTCCGAGCTGGGCGGGGTCGCATGTGTCGCTGGCAGTCAACGGCCAACCCGTGGACGGTCCGGTGGCCCCCGGCAGTTTCGCCGCTATCCGCCGCACTTGGAAAGAGGGCGACCGAGTCGAGCTCCAACTGCCCATGCCCCTGCGCCTCGAGCCCGTGGACGCGCAGCATCCCAACCTGGTGGCCTTAATGCGCGGCCCGCTGGTCCTGTTCGCTTTGACGGATTCCCAGCCCACCTTCGAGAAGGCGGAGCTTCTGCGCGCGCGCGATGCCCAGGACTTCGACGGCGATTCGCTTGCCACTTCAACGGTCGGCACAACCGTCGTGATGCGTCCCTTCATGAGCATCGTGGACGAGAAGTACAGCACGTATGTTTTGCTGAAAGCCTAGGGAGCCGCAAGGCCACGCCGTGGCGTGCCCCTAGCATCTAGCGTGTAGCCACGGTCAGGGCTCTTCTGACCGTGGGCTTTTTGCCGGGACGCGAAGCCATTACCAACTACGTGTTGAGGAATCACTGCGGGGGAGGCACGGAAGCCCGGCCAGGAGTTTACACCATGATTCGGCGCGCTTGGCTCTTACTTCTGCTTGCTGGGGTCTCGCCATTTCCGACCAAGGGTGGAGCGGATAAGGGAAAGGTTCTCGACCGCCCGACCTTGGCGCGGATCGAGAGCTACTGTGTGGACACGGCGAGTTCGCCGGCTGATGAAGCTTACGTGGTAAAGGGGTTTTTGAAGGAAGAAGACAAGCCGAAGGGCCTTCTGAAAAAACTGCGCTGGAGGAGGATTGAAGATTGCGCCATATCCGAGCCGGACGCGACGATGAGGATTGAATTCCCTTTCCTGAACGCCGTGGAATTGCGGGCCGGACAGGCCCCGGACGTCCGCATTTCCCCGCGCGAGCAACGTGACTATTTCATGAAGGCGGTGCTGCAAGTACACGATAATTCCACCTCCAGGATGATATATACGGTGGAGGCGCTTCCGCTCGATATTGACAGCGTTGAGTCGGACCCCGTCATGAAGGGAACGAACCTCTACCAGCGGCGCCTTGACGCCCTACGGCGTGTTTTTTTGATGCTCATTGACAACCTGCGGCATTTGTCGCCAGCTACAGCCTCGGGCAACTGACCAAGGTTGCGCAGAGTTCGCGGGTGGCGCAACGTGTTATGTGTGCGGTGATGCGGCCGCGCACACATCGGGAAGGACGACGACGTGTGCTCGCGATGCGAGCCGACGGTCCGCAAGCGCTGCAGGGGCTCGCCATGGCGTGCCCCTACAACTCACTGTTTGTCCTTGATAATCTCGAGCTGGTCGGGGGCATTCGGCACCAGGCAGAGAAACTCGAAGGGGGCCTCGATCACCCGATAAGAGTGTGGCGTGCCGGCGGGAATGAAGAGCACGTCGCCCCTATGCACGTCATGCACCTGGCCGCCGATTTCGACCTCGGCGCGTCCGTGCAAGACGTACTGCTCGTGCTCCACTTGATTGGTGTGGGTCGGTATTCCGCCGTCCTTTCCCATCACGAAGCGCCGCATGGCAAAATGGGGGGCGCCGTCCGCCGGGCCGATTAGGACCTGCATCTGGGTGGCGGTGCCTGCGGCAACCTCTTGGAGCCCCAGCGCCTCGGCTCGCTTGACCACACCCTCGGCGCGTCCCTGTCCCTGGGCTTGTTCATCGGCCATGCTCCACCTCCCCATCCATGTCGGATAAATGAATTATAGCTGGTGGGCGCTGTCCGATCCCAAGGGGAATTGCCCGCCGAAGCCCAGAGCTGCGCTCTGCGCCAGCCGGTGGGCTCTATTCGGTCACTTCCACGAGCGCCAGGCCGTGGGGCGCCAACTGTAAGGTGAGCGTGGTGCGGGACGCCCCGAGCGGCATCACTTCCGGCGCCGGGAGCTGGCCCGCCTGGCGGAGAATGCTCTGCTGCTCGCGCGTGGGAAAGGGCGGTTTGCCCATCGCCTCCCAGGTGGCCAGGGGCGAGCCGTGCTGGCCATCAACCACCCAGACATAGGCTCGATGCGTGCCGGTGAGATTCTGGAACGTCAGCTCAACCTTCTTGGCCGTTCCGCCCTCGCCGGGCGGCGCGTAGTTCCAGACGGCGACGGCCAGCGACCCGTCGGCTCTGCGGGTAGCGATCGCGTCGGGGGAGTCGAGAGCCAGGCGCTCGTTTCCCAGCATGTGCAAGAGTCGAAAATCGTTGAACGTCGCCTTGGGAATGTCCCCCACGGCGATCAATCCGAATCCGCCGTAGAAAGGCGTCTTCACCACGCCCTGCTCCTCGAAAACATCGGAGAAGGTCCAGTAGGCCATGACGTCCACCAGGCCGTCGCACTGCCGAATGGTGTTGGCGAGCCAGGGGCCCATGAAGGGCGAGTCGGTTACGTCGACCTCGTTCATGTAACTGGCGTTGAACTCGCTGAAGACAATCGGCAGTTGGGGCCGGGGCGAGGCTTTGACTTCCTCGTGAACCTTCGCGACCGCGCGATAAACCATCTCGTCGCGGGGAATTGTCTCGCGTGTGCCGAAAACGTTCTCAGCCGTATCGTTGGCGTAGACGTGCGTGGAGACGAAGTCCACGGGCACACCGTCGTCCGCGCAGTGGCGGAGGAAGCTCGGCACCCAGGCGGCCTGGGCGGTCGCCGGCCCTCCCACGCGCAGGCGCGGACTTACCCGCTTCAGGGCGCGCGCCGCCACGTCATAAAGGTGAAAGTAGGTCTCCTGCTTGGGCTCACCCGCCCAGAAGCCGATATTGGGCTCGTTCCACACCTCGAAGTACCATTGCGACACCTCGTCGAGGCCGTAGCGGCCCACCAGGTGGCGCGCGAGGTGCTCCACCATGTCGCCCCAGCGGTTCCAGTCCTTGGGCGGTGAGATGTAGGGGTGGTACCAGAACTCCTGACGGCGATCGGTCGAGGCGAGGTCGCGGGGCATGAAGCTCAGCTCGACGAAGGGACGAACGCCCGCTTCGAGAAGTCCATCATAAATCTGGTCTATATAGGAATAGTTATACACCGGATTCCCGCGCTCATCCAGACTGTAGAGTCCCACTTCGTCGTGGAAGACCGCATGGAAACGGACGTACTCAAATCCCGTTGCCCTTTTGACCTCCCGCAGGTCGCGCCGATAGCTGCTGCGGAGCGCCAGAACGGCGCGTCCCGAGCCGAACGTCGTTTCCCAGAAATGCGGCAAAGGGTGAGCGGGGGCCTGCGCGTCAACGGTGATGGCCTCGGCGCGGGACGAGGTGGGGCTTTGGCCCGGCAGCAGCAGCGGCTGCAACATGCACGCGAGCACGACCAGCACAAGCACGAGGCAAGTTCTCCATCGGCGAGACGATCTCATGGTGTCAAGCTCCTCTCAGGCCGCCGGGAGCGAGCATTGAGTAGCCACGGCACGAATTTCGTGCCGTGGGCTTTTTGAGGGCCTCGGCTCTACCGACCCACGGAATAAACAGCATGCCGTGGCTACCAACTATCCTCGCTTCCCACTACTAAAGTACAATGCTCTGCTTCTCGAAGAAAGGGCCACGGGCTGGAGGAATCATCCGAGATGAAGAGGGTTACCGTCCTTGGCGCTGGTTTGGTAGGAAAGGCTATCGCCGCCGATCTATGCGGAGATTATGAAGTGACCGCCGTGGATTTGAAGCCCGCGGCGCTCGACAGCTTGCGGGCGCGCGCCCCCGTCAAGATGCTGGCGGCTGACCTCAGGGATGCTGCAGCCGTACACGGTGCCGTCCAGCATGCCGACCTGGTCATCGGAGCGGTTCCCGGCTTCATGGGGTTCAAGACGCTCGAGGCCGTAATCGAGGCGGGCAGGAACATCGTTGACATCTCCTTTTTCCCCGAGGACGCGTTCCTGCTGGACGGCCGGGCGAAGCAGCGAGGCGTGACGGCCGTCGTGGATTGCGGCGTCGCGCCGGGGATGAGTAACCTGCTCCTGAGCTATTGGGCCGAACAGATGCGCGTGAACCGTTTCGAATGCCTGGTGGGCGGGCTGCCGGTGGTGCGCCGAAAGCCTTTCGAATACCGGGCCGCGTTTTCGCCCATCGACGTGCTCGAGGAGTACACCCGCCCGGCACGTTACGTCGAGAATGGGCAAGCGGTGGTTCGTCCGGCGCTCTCGGATGCCGAACTGGTCGAGTTCGAGCGCGTCGGCACGCTGGAAGCGTTCAATACCGATGGCTTGCGCTCGCTCCTCAAGACGATGGACGTGCCCAACATGAAAGAGAAGACGCTCCGCTACCCGGGACATTGCGCGCTGATCCAGACGCTCAGAGATGCAGGATTCTTCGCCAAAGAGCCCTTGGAGGTAAGCGGTCAGCGGATCGCTCCCTTCGATGTGACCGCGCGCGTGCTGTTCGATAACTGGAAGTGGCAGGAAGGAGAAGAGGACTTCACGGTGATGCGCGTTACGATCGCGGGCGAGCGCGACGACCGTCCAAAGACGATCACGTACAACCTTTTCGATGTCTACGATCGCGAGACCCGTACGAGTTCCATGGCTCGTACGACGGGCTATACGGCGGCCGCCGTAGCGCGACTGGTGCTGGAGAATCGCTTTGCCCGTAAGGGCATATCGCCGCCGGAATATGTCGGCAGGGAAGAGGGTTGCCTGCAAGCGGTCATGGAGTACCTGCGCGCCCGCAATGTGGATTACGGGCAGAGTGAAGAGTGAACCGGGAACAGGGAACAGGGAACAGGGAACAGGGAACAGGGAACAGTCCTCTCCGGCCCGCGGCAACTGAGCGCTTCTCGCTGATCGCTGAAAGCTGATGGCTGGTGGCTCTTACTGTTGACTGTGTTAACCGTCGACTGTTCTTATGAGCCGGCTGGGACTCGAACCCAGAACCCTTGCCTTAAAAGGGCAATGCTCTACCGCTTGAGCTACCGGCCCAAATCATTCACATTGTATGCCTTAGGAGGCGGCTGCAACAGCGGATTTTCCTCCGGTGCTAGTTTTGGTGTCAGTTCGTTTCTACCGAGTTCCCCGGCCATAAAAGCTTGTGCTCGCCAGACTGCATCGCGGAGGTCAGACTCACTCACGATGTCATAGCGGCGGAACACATGAGCGGCACCTGCCCCCTCTTTTGGGATAATGTGGTCCGCATGGATGAATCTCCTACGTTCTCTACGCTCGCTCTCGTATTCAAGGAAGAGCTGGTGTGAGCCCCTTAAGTGAGACAACCAGTCAAGACACTACTTACCACCAAACGGTAAATCCTTCCTTTGTTCCCGGCAAGCGATCCGCCCTCGTGTGCACTGCTGGGCCTGGTGCAGGCCCGAAACGCCCATTGTCAAGGAAGTTTGTTTATCAGCCGTTGGCCGTACAGTTGGCTCGTTTTCGTGATTCTTTCCGAGTTGCCGACCACTCGCCCAGAATCGGCAACGCTCAATGAACAGAAGCTAGCGAGGCAACTTCTTCTCGCCGGTGATCTCAAAGTGCTCGAGCGCGTACCACGGCCCTTCGCCGGGTTGCCAACGGCCCACTGAAACGCTGTACCGGCCCGGCAGCACAACGTGTTCGCCCTTTTCCGTCACTTGGCTCAGGTCCCGTGGACCGAGCGTGAACGTAACGTTCTTGGTTTCGCCGGGGAGGATATGCGCGCGCTTGAATCCCTTGAGCGCCCGAATGGGCACCCCCGGTGACGGCGGGTATTGCAGATAAAGTTCTGTCACCTCGTCGCCCGCAATCTTGCTGGTGTTGCGGACCCCCGCCTCAACGGTGAGCGGTTGGCCGGCTTCGAGCTTGGTGGATGAAAGCTTCATACCGCCATAGGCAAAGGTTGAGTAGCTCAGGCCGTACCCGAACTCGTAGAGCGCTTTCCCCCGGAAATAGCGGTATGTCCGGTTCTGCATGGAATAATCTTCGAAGGGAGGAAGCTGATCGAGCGAGGCGTAGAATGTCACGGGCAGCCTCCCGGCCGGATTGTTCGCGCCCGCCAGCGTCTCAGCAATGGCGGTGCCTCCTTCGTCGCCCGGATACCATGCCGCGAGAATCGCGGCCGCATGCTTCTCCGCCCAGTTGACTTCCACTGCGCTGCCGCTCATCAACACAACGACCAGGGGCTTGCCGGTGTCGGCTACCGCCTTGAGCAGATCCTCCTGGACGCGCGGCAAGCCGATATCGGTACGATCGCCGCCGTTGAAGCCTTCAACGTGTACGGGCATTTCCTCGCCTTCAAGTTCTGGAGAGAGGCCGACGAAAGCCACCACCACATCGGCGCGCGCGGCGGTCTTTACGGCTTCGTCGCGCAAGACGTCGGCCGGCGGTTGCCACTGGAGCGTCAGCCCGGCGCCGAACAGCTCCGAACGGTGCGTATACTCCACACGGAGGCTGTGTGGCTGCGTGTCTGTGAAGCGTGCGTGAAAGGACGGTTCCGGGGGACGGCGCGTGAACCCGCTTCGGTTGGTTACGCCCTGTTCCTGGAGAGGAAGCGTGTTTTGGCGGCTGTCAATCACGACCTTGTCATCCAGAAAAACTCGAACGCTTTCGTCGACATCGCAACGATAACAGTGAAACTTGCGGATGCTGAATGTGTAGTCACCCGGCCCGGGTGGAGTCAGCGTGCCGCTCCAGCGAACCGAGAAGGCTTGCATCGGAATCCCACGCGCGGGTGACGCGGCATTCCAGTCGAACTGGACCTGGGGATCCACGCGAACGATCGCAGACTGACCTGAAAGGTCGGCGTTGGAAAAATATTCAGCCTTCAAACCAAGCTCCTGTGCGCCGTCTTTGGGACGAAACACCGAGCGGGGCACGGGCACGGGCAGTTCCGGGACATGAGGTGAGCCCTGCGCGTAAAGCACCTTCGCCTTGCCGGAGAACTGCCTGAGGATCCCATCTATGGGAAGGACAGGATGGGAGGGTACGCCAGTGTAATTGCCCTCTAGTGCGGCAAGCGTCTCAGCGTTCGGTCCTATAACCGCAATCGTCCTGACGCCCGGCTTGAGCGGCAGCGTCTCGTCCTGGTTTTTGAGCAGAACCATGGATTCGCGCGCCACCTTCAGCGCCAGTTCGCGGTGCTGCGGTGAATCAACTTCCGACATGGGAATGCGGTTGAAAGGGACGATCTCCTTGGGATCGAACATGCCGAGGCGCATGCGCGCCGTGAATAGCCGCTTGACCGCGGTGTCGATCTCGCTCTCCTTGATGAGCCCGTCGTGCACGGCCTTGACCAGCGTGACGTACTCGTTGCCACAGGTCGTGTCGGTTCCGGCGCGCACGGCCACTGCGGAGCCGTGCTCGTCGTCGGGAGTGTAGTGGTGGCCGGAAGTGATGTCACCCACGGCGCCACAGTCCGAAGTCACGTAACCTTGGAAGCTCCAAATGTCGCGCAGGGTCTTTTGCAGCAGGAAAGTGCTCGCACAAGCCGGCACGCCGTCCACGGCGTTGTAAGAGCACATGACGGAATCGGCGTGGCCTTCGACGACCGTGGCGCGGAAGGCAGG
>JAIQGH010000131.1 GCA_020072655.1 Terriglobia bacterium
CCTCCATGGAGGAGCAGCGTGAGGAGACGACGCTGCGCGTGGAGGATGCCATGCGGCCGTATCTGGGTCCGCTCTTCCGCGACGAGGAAACCGTGACGGAGGCTTTCGGGCGCGCCGAAAAAGCGCCCGCGGAATTCTTCCTGCTGCTGGGCTCGAGCGGGACCTGGCGGGGGTTCCGCCAGGAGACGCTCGAGAAGCTGAGGCGCGAAGGCAACGGCGCCATGCCGCTGGGCATCGCCGTCGCGGACGACCGGCTGCCCTGGGTCCACCCCGACCAGCCCCTGGAAGTTGCGCTGCGCCAAATCGCAGACTGGCCACTGCTGCCCGTGGTCCACCGCGCCGACTTCCGCAAGTTGGAAGGCGTTGTTTCCCTGGCCGACATCTTGCGGGCCTACCGCGCGGCTCCCGGGAACCCTCCGTAAGGACGAGGCTTGCCTCGCCCTCCATGCGACGCAAGGGAGGCCGGAAATTCTCGGTACGAAGGTTCCATCCCCAGCGCGGGGAAGGATAAGGAGAGGGTCGCGATGGAAGAGTCCAAGAGGCACTTGTTCGATCCTGCCGATGCTGTTTACCGTCACGAAGAATTTCACCTTCCGGCTTCCGAGCGGGACAAACTCTATCAGCGCATCCTGGAATCTAGCCTGATCGATCCCGAGTACCTGACGATGCTCCTCCTCGCGGGACTGCTGGCGCTGTTCGGGCTTTTGCAGAACAGCGTGGCGGTGATAATCGGCGCGATGCTGATATCGCCGCTCATGGACCCCATCCTTGCTGCGGCGCTGGCGCTGCTGACGGGCGATGCGAAGCTGGGCCGCAAGACGGCCGTCGTGCTGGGCCTGAGCATCGGTGCGGTGATGGCGATCACCGCCATCGTGGCCTGGCTCGTTCCGCTCAAAGAGGTTACGCCGGAAATCCTGGCGCGCACGAATCCGAACCTTCTTGACCTCTTCATCGCGTTTCTCTCCGGCCTCGCCGGCACGCTGGCGCTGCGCGCCGGGTCGACGAGTTACACCATCCTGCCCGGCGTGGCCATCGCTGTGGCGGTTGTCCCCCCTCTGGCCGTGGTTGGGTATTCCTTGAGCACCCGGCATGGGGCGATGGCCTGGGGCGGGTTCCTGCTCTTCATCACCAACCTGGTTTCCATCATGCTGAGCGCCGCACTGGTGTTTCACTTAATGGGCTTCCGCCCTCGCGAAAGCACGGAAGAGGGCCAGCTCAAGCTGCGCAAGCGGCTGGCCATTAGCGCCCTGGTCCTGGCCGTCCTGGCCGTGCCGCTCGTGCAGACGCTCCGCAACGCCGTCGGACAGATTCAAACCCGTTCGGGAATCGAGAGCGTGCTGAACCGGGCCTTCCGGACGAAGCATTCCTCGGTGACAGACCTGGCCTTTTCACGGCGCGACGGGACGCTGAACATTCACGCCACGATTCGCACCACGGAATACTTCGAAGACAAAACTATCGCCGCCGTTCAGGAAGACCTTCGGCGGGAGTTTGGGTCTACCGCGCGGCTGGAAGTTGACCAGCTTCTGGTGACGCAAGGCGGCCTGAGCCCGCAGCAGGTCGCGCGTCTGCGGGATTTCATTTCCGGCCGGATGGTCGAGCCGGTCCAGAAGGAGCCGCCCTTCGACCTGAGAGCAACGGAGGAACGACTGATTTCCCACCTTCAGGCGCAGCTCGACGAAGTGCTGGCCGGTACTCGCGTGCAGCGTGCCCTACCGCTCCGCGCCGAGCTGGGCGGCGCCGGGCCGCTACGACTGAGCTTGGTTCTGACGTCTCCGGAGCCCTTGGAGCCTCAGACGGTCAAGCTGCTGGCGGCGCAGCTTTCCCAGAAGTTTTCCGTGCCTGTCGCGTTGAGCGGTCAAGTCAAGTTTGCTGGCCCGGACTTTAGGGGGAATCTGCAACTGGAAAGCCCGCGCCGGGCCTTTGGTGCCGACGAGCGCAAGGTCGTGGGGGGCCTGGCCGGGCGCGTCCTTGCCCATCCAGGACTGCGCTTGCGAACTTCCGTGCCCTTCCCGCCGAGCCTCCCAGAAGCCGACCGGGTGACCATCGAAAAGCGAATCGAACGGCTGGTTACGGCGAGCGGGCTCCGCCCGGAGCAATGGACGCTCGAGCGCGTTCCGGCGGCCGAAACACCCCAGGCGCCCGCCACTGGAAAACCTTCCGCCTTTCCGCTGACCGTGCAACTCGAAGTATTCCAGGAATTCTGACCGCTAAGCGCGGCAAGTCCTGGCCCCGCCGCGTCTGCGTGAGGGCGAGGCGTGGCTCGCGCTCCTAACCGGCGCCTGCGTAGGGGCGGCCTCTGCCCGCCCGCGCGGCGTAGGGGAGCCCACCGGGCTCCCGCCCACGGGAAATCGGATCGGGAGGGCGAAGCCCTCCCCTACGGTGCCGAAGTTGTTGTCCGCGGGAGGGCCGTAAAGGCCCTCCCCTACACCGCGGGGGCGATGGGGCAATAAGGGACCATTGCCGGCCCCGGCGCGGGCAGCTTGTCGCCACGTGTCACTCCAACCCGCTGATTCGCCGCGCGATAGAATTTTCCGTCTCTTCCGTCTCCTCCCTTCCCATCGTCTCGAGCCAGTGTGCTAGGCTAGGAAAAGCGAATTCTGAATTCAGAATTCTGAATTCAGAATCTATCATCCAGCGTTCTAACAGGTTGATGAAAAAGCCTTCGGGGGATGTCATCCTGAGCTGAGCGAAGGACCTTTATCATTTCCTTTCAATGCAGGGATGCTTCGCTTCGCTCAGCATGACAAGACCGAATTTTTCACGATCCTGCTAAGGAGGAACCATGTCGACCACAACCACCCTGACCACCGCCAAGCTCGCTGCCAACCGCGCCAACGCGCAGCGCTCGACCGGGCCGGCGACGCCGGAAGGCAAAGCGCGCGCGAGCCGCAACAGCCTCAAACACGGCTGCTATGCCGAGGCGAGCCGGGAGACGATGCTGGCGCTGGGAGAAGATCCGGAAGAATTCGACGCGCTGCTTGCGGACTTGCTCGACGCTTATGCGCCTGAGGACGCGATCGGCCGCCAGATGGTCGAGGACCTGGCCAAGCTCTATTGGCGCCAGCGCCGCTGGGAGCGCGCCTCGGACGGCCTGCTGCGCGCGGAAAGGAAGCGCTGGGAACTCGACCAGCATGCCCGCGCGCAGGGCCAGCCGTCGGGCAATGAAACAATCTCGCGCGATTATTTTGCCCGGCTGGGGATGCGTTGGCATGCCGGGCCGGCCGCACAGGTTGACCGGCTCGCCGAGTTGCTCGCGACCGTTCGCCAGCGCGTCGAAGAGAAGAACTTCAGCGAGGATCTGGAGTGGGTTTTCAAACTCCTCTATGGCGAGACGCCGCTCCATCGCGGACAGCTCATCTGGTTCCTGTGGAACTACCTGCATGCCTCCCACCGCGCCGGCAAGCCCGTCCCCGAAACCGCCTGCGAGGTTCTGAAGAAGGAAGTGGACGAGGAAATCGCCGGTCTGCGCCAATCAGCGGAGCGCTGGGAGCGCTCCCGGGAGGAACTTGCGCCCGCTGAGCGCGATGCCCTGCTGATGCCCTCGAGCGCGCAGTTGGAGTGGATGATCGAGCAGGGCAACAGGCTCGACCGCGCCATCGACCGGAAGATTCGCTTGCTGCTGGCGTACAGGAAGAAGAATTCAGAATCCAGAAGTCAGAATTCGGAAGTCAGGTCCGATTTGCGGACTCCGATGGAGTCCATCGGACTCCAGAAATCGGAGAGACAGAAGTCAGAAGACGGGAATCGGGAACAGGGAACCGGGAATCGAGAATCGGGAACCGGGAACCGCGAACGAGGGACAGCAGACGCCGAAGCACCTGACATCAGAATCGAGGAAACGAAGCCAGAATCTCCTTTGGAATCAACAGAGGGGGAGACGGCAGGCGGTCACCTGGCCGCCAGGATCGGCGCGCAAGTGACCAGGGACGAGTGACAAGGGACGAAGGTCGAGTGACAAGGAGCGAAGGACGAACGGCCAAAGTCAGGCTCGGCGCGATGCCAAATGAAATTGGAAATTCGAAACTCGAAAATCGTCAATCGACAATCCTCAATCCCCGAGCCCCGCCCGTCATTCCCGTCCCTCGGAGCCCTTCGCGGGGCGGGCATAGGTCTCTTCGCCGGCACCGTATACCCTCATTCCGTTTCCGAAGCGCCCGGTCCTCGCCTGGGACCGTGCCCCGATCAGATTCGTCGAGGCGTGCCGACCGCGGGATGAAAATCGCCCGCGAATCCGCTATGCTTCTCTTCTGTGAGCCAACCTGAGAGCCTGGAGCCCCTTTCGCGGAGGGCAAAGCTCTTTGCTCGCGGCGTGGCATGGCGGGCGCTGCGCCTGGGCGGGGTGTTCGCGGTCATCGCCGCGATGACCTTCGTGTGTTCACGCTGGATTCATGTCAACGCCACCACGGCAGGATTCATCTATCTGATCGCCATCCTTCTAATTGCGGCGGGATGGGGTTTCCTAGAAGCCGTGGCGGGGTCGGTCCTTGCCGTGTTGTGTTTCAATTTCTTTTTCCTCGAGCCGGTGGGCACCCTCAACATTGCCGATCCTCAGAACTGGGTAGCGCTCGCCGGTTTCCTGGCCACGTCGCTGGTGGCCAGCCAGCTCTCCGCGCGGGCCCGCGAGCGGACGCGGGAGGCGCTGGATCGCCGGCGCGAGATGGAAAAGCTCTACGCATTGAGCCGCGCCATCCTGCTGATGGACACGGAATCGTCCCCAGCGGCTCAGATTGCGCACCAGATCCAAGACATCTTTGGATTTCCCGCCGTGGCGCTCTACGACCACAAGGCCGTGCAAATTCACCATGCCGGGCCCGGCGATTTGACCGGAATTGAGGACCGGCTGCGGCAAGCGGCCGTCGAAGGAGTCGCCCAGCACGACGAGGCGCGCGACACGGTTCTTGCGCCTATTCGTCTCGGGGGGCATCCGGTAGGCAGCCTGGCGATTCTCGCCGCCCGCGCCTCCGACGCTGCCGTGCAGGCGCTCGCCAATCTCGTCGCCATCGCGCTCGAGAAGGTTCGCGGGCAGGCGGCCGCCAACCGCGCGGAAGCAGCGCGGCAAAGCCAGGAATTGAAATCCACGCTCCTCGATTCGCTCGCCCATGAGTTCAAGACGCCGCTCACCTCGATCAAAGCCGCGGCGACGGCCCTGCTCTCGACTGCTACGGCAGATGCAGGCCAGCAGCGCGAGCTGATCTCGATCGTGGACGAGGAGGTTGACCACCTGGCGAGGCTGGTGACGCGGGCCGTGCAGATGGCACGCATCGAAGCCGGCGAAGTTCGGCTGGAGGGCGGATTGTACCCCGCTCGGAAGCTGATCGGCGAGACGCTTGAACAGATGAAGACGGCGCTGGAAGAAAGAACGGTTACCGTCGGCGTCGCCGACGATCTGCCGCCGCTGTTTGCGGACGCGGAGCTGCTGAAGCTGGCTCTCTGGCAATTGCTCGACAACGCTGCCAAATACTCGCCTCCCGGCTCTCCGGTCGGCGTGCGCGCGGAACGAAGTGGCCGTGCGGTCGTCATCAGCGTCCAGGACGAAGGCCCGGGCATTCCGGAGCGAGAGCAGCCGCGGGTCTTCGAGAGGTTTTATCGCAGCCCCAGCACCCGTCAGCATGTGATGGGGACGGGGATGGGGCTCGCCATTGCCCGGGAAATTGTGCGCGCTCACGGCGGCGACATCGGGGTCGAGAGCAAGCCCGGGCGGGGTTCGCGGTTCTGGATCGCGGTCCCGGAAAGCGCGAAGGAGAAGGTGGCGTGAGCGCCGGCCGTGCCCCGATGCACTCTATCGGGGGCCGCATTCTGGTGGTGGACGACGATCCCCAGATTCGACGGGTGATGCGGACGACCCTTGCTGCCAACGGCTACGAGGTGAACACCGCCCGCAGCGGTGAACAGGCCCTGGAAGAGATTCGCGCCGAGAAGTACGACCTGGTTCTCCTCGACGTGAACATGCCGGGGATGGCGGGAGTGGAAGCTTGCCGCACCCTGCGCGCCTCCCCGATGAACTACATCGGGGCGATTATCATGCTGACCGTTCGCTCGGCGGAAGCGGATAAGGTCGAGGCTCTGGACGCAGGCGCGGATGATTACGTGACGAAACCGTTCAGCGCGCCGGAACTGTTGGCGCGGATTCGCGCCGCGCTTCGCCGCACGCCGGGCGCGGACGCGGAACTGCCGTGTCTCGTTTTGGGAAAAGTCGAAATCGACTTTGCCTCCCGGCAGGTTCGCCGCCCGGGCCGCGAGTTTCGTCTGACGCCCAAGGAGTTTGATCTGCTGCGCTTCCTCACGACCCACCCGAACAAGGTGATCGGGCATCGCGAGCTGCTGCAGGCCGTTTGGGGACCGGATTACGGCGAGGAGCTCGAATACCTCCGAGTCTTTGTCAATCAACTCCGCAAGAAGATTGAGCTCGACCCCTCGAACCCCAAGTATCTGCTGACGGAACCCTGGGTCGGCTACCGCTTTGCCCTTCCCGGATGAACTTTACGAAATCCTGAGCACATCTTTATGACTCCCTTATGGGGACTTCTGTACGCTCGCATCAGGTGACCCTTATGGAGAGCTTCTCGGATGGGGAAAGTCGTCACGTCGTTCAGGCTTCTGACGAATTCTTGTTTCGCACGCCTTCGGAAGTTCGCGGTCCGCAGGTCTCGGTGCTCTTCACAGGCTTCGGCGAGACACTTGCCGCGCTCAGATTGGTTGCTCGATTGGGTGAGGGCCTTGAACTCCGGCCCAGGGTCCTCATTGTCTGCGCCCTGCCCGTGGCGGTGGAACTCGCAAGCTACCTTCTTCCGCCCGGCTTTCTCGAACATCAGATTGGCGCTCTGGCCAGGGAATCGCCGCTGGAGTTCTCCGTGCAGATTTGCCTTTGCCGGTGTCCAAGCGAGCGCCTATACCAACTTCTCGAGCACCTCCCTCTAATCGTGATTGGGGGCCGGAAGCGGTTGTGGCCCACAAAAGAGCAACGCCTCGTGCGGCGCTTGGAGACGAACGGCCATAATGCCATCTTCGCCGAGCTGAGGTAACGGAACATGTTGGACGTCTTTTACGTTGCGATCGCGGTTCTATTCTTTGTCGGTTGTTGGGCATTCACGAAAGCCTGCGATCGGCTGTAGCGCCGGGGTTGAGCCCGGCACTTGCCGGACCATCCCTGATTCCCCTCCTCATTGAGGAGGGGACCAAGGAGTGGTGGCTACTCGGAGGTTGAAATGGATTACATCGTCGCGGGCGTCGTGGCGCTGTGCCTGTTCGTTTATCTGGTTTACGCCCTGTTGCGTCCCGAGCGCTTTTGAGGAGGGACTATGACCGCAAATGGTGTTCTGTACATTCTGGTGTTCTTCCTGGTGCTCTTGGCGCTCACCAAGCCGCTGGGTCTCTACATGGCGAACCTGTTTGAGGGAAAGCGGACCTTCCTGCATCCACTGCTTCGCCCCTTAGAACGGCTCGTCTATCGTTTGACCGGCGTTCGCGAAGACAGTGAGCAGCGCTGGACCCAGTATGCGGCGTCGGTCATCGCTTTCAGCCTGGTCGGCTTTCTGTTTGTGTACATCATTCAGCGCCTGCAGGGCTTCCTGCTTCTTAACCCGATGGGATTCAGCACCGGCCATGCCCCCGGCAACGCCACCGCGATGACGCCGGACCTCGCCTTCAACACCGCCGTTAGCTTTATGACCAACACCAATTGGCAGTCCTATGGCGGCGAGACGACGCTCAGCTACTTCGTGCAAATGGCCGCGTTGACGGTCCAGAATTTCGTTTCCGCCGCGGCCGGGATTGCCGTGGCGATTGCCCTGATTCGCGGCTTTGCGCGCAAGCAAGCCAACAGCATTGGCAACTTCTGGGTGGACCTGACGCGGGCCACGGTTTACGTCCTCCTGCCGCTCGCGTTTGTATTCGCGCTCTTTCTCTGCGCGCGCGGTGTCCCTCAAACCCTGAAGGCCTACCAGAAGGTGACGACCATAGAAGGAGCTGCTCAGACCATCGCGGTCGGACCCGTGGCGTCCCAGGAATCCATCAAGATGCTGGGCACCAATGGCGGCGGCTTCTTCAACACCAACTCGGCCCATCCTTTTGAGAACCCGACCCCGCTCACGAATTTCACGGAGATCCTGGCGATTCTCATAATCTCCTCGGGCCTCACGTACACCTTTGGGAGGATGGTGGGCGACACGCGACAAGGCTGGGCCGTTTTTGCCGCCATGGCTTTCCTATTCTTTGCCGGCGTCTTTATCTGCTACCCCTCCGAGCAGGCGGGCAACCCGCAGCTCGCCCGTTTAGGCGTAGCGACCGCCGCCACTCGAACCCAGCCCGGCGGCAACATGGAGGGAAAGGAGGTCCGCTTTGGTATCGCCAGTTCCGCCCTGTGGGCGACTGCGACTACCGACGCGAGCAATGGAAGCGTGAACAGCATGCACGACAGCTACACGCCGCTCGGGGGCCTCATCCCGATGTTCAACCTGCAAACGGATGAAGTCATCTTCGGCGGCGTCGGGTCGGGGTTGTACGGCATTCTGTTGTACGCGATTGTCGGAGTCTTCATCGCCGGGCTCATGGTGGGCCGAACCCCTGAGTATCTCGGCAAAAAGATCGAGCAGAAGGAAGTCAAGATGGCCATGGTGGCCATTATCGCGACGGCCTTCGTCATCCTGGTGTTCACGGCGATGAGCATGGTCGCGCGATTTGCCAAGAACGGCTACTGGAACCCGCCCGGACCAGCCATTGCCAACCTCAATAACTCCGGTCCTCACGGCTTGAGCGAAATCTTGTATGCGTATTCGAGCGGGGCAGAAAACAACGGCAGCGCCTTCGCCGGAATCAATGTCAACACGCCCTGGTACAACCTCACCTTGGGGCTGGCGATGCTCATCGGTCGTTTTGGATTCATTTTGCCCGCCCTGGCGATCGCCGGCAGCTTGGCCGCCAAGAAGAAGGTGCCCACGACCAACGGTACGCTCCCGACGCATGGCGCGCTTTTTGTAGGCCTCTTGGTGGGCGTGATCGTTGTCATTGGGGCCTTGACATTCTTTCCAGCGCTGTCATTGGGTCCGCTGGTCGAACACTTGGTCATGCGCGAGGGGAGACTGTTCTCCTCGCTCCTCTCAGTGGCGCCGGGCTTCAGCCCGGCATGTGCCCCGATGCATCGGGGCGCTGCATGGATGCTTGGTATCTGGAGCTGAAATATGGCGACGACGATGGTCAGTCCCCCTCCGGTCGAAGATCTGACGACGCTCATTCCGAGCGCCCGGCCTGGGATTCGAGCTGCAGATTGCTCTGTGGCTTTGGTTCACTGTGGTATTCGCCAATTTCGCCGAGGCGATGGCTGAGGCCCGCGGGAAAGCGCAAGCAGACACTTTGCGCAAGACGAAGACCGACTCGATGGCCAAACGGATCACCTCGCGGGGCAAGATCGAGTTCATTCCGGCTTCGAAGCTCCGGGCTGGAGACGTTGTGACCTGCGAGGCCAGCGACATCATTCCCGGCGATGGGGAAGTGATCGAAGGCATCGCCACCGTGGACGAATCCGTGATTACCGGCGAGAGCGCGCCGGTGATCCGCGAGTCCGGCGGCGACCGCAGCGCGGTGACGGGCGGAACGAAAGTGTTGTCGGACCAAATCAAGGTCCGCATCACCTCGAACCCCGGCGAGACTTTCTTGGACCGGATGATTACGCTGGTCGAAGGCGCGGAGCGCCAGAAGACGCCGAACGAGATTGCCCTCAATATTCTGATCGCCGGCATGACCCTCATCTTTCTGCTGGCGGTCGTCACCTTGCAGCCGTTTGCCGTGTTTTCTGTCAACTCCGCTGGGGCAGGGACGGTCCCCAGCGTTGCGGTGTTTGTTTCATTGCTGGTGTGCCTGATCCCGACCACCATCGGCGGCCTGCTCTCAGCCATCGGGATCGCCGGCATGGACCGGGTCATGCAGCACAACGTCCTGGCCATGAGTGGGAAAGCTGTCGAAGCGTCGGGCGACGTCGATACGCTATTGCTGGACAAGACGGGCACCATCACGCTCGGCAACCGGCAGGCCGTGGAGTTTATCCCCGCCGAAGGTGTCTCAGAGTCGGAGGTGGCCGACGCGGCTCAACTCTCCAGCCTGGCGGATGAGACGCCCGAGGGGCGCTCGATCGTGGTGCTGGCCAAGCAGAAGTACCGGCTGCGTGGACGGCATGTCTCTGAACACGAAGCGCGCTTCATTCCTTTCACTGCGCTCACCCGCATGAGCGGCGTCGATCTGGACGGGCGCCAGCTCCGCAAAGGGGCGGGCGACGCGATCCTCAAGTTTGTTCAGGAGCAAGGCGGGGAGGTCCCTGCGAGTTTCACGACCATCATCAACAATATCGCCCGGACGGGGGGGACCCCGCTCGCGGTGGCGGATGGTCCCCGGCTGCTGGGAGTCGTTCATCTCAAAGATATCGTCAAGGGCGGCATCAAGGAACGGATGGCGCAACTGCGCGCCATGGGCATCCGCTCGGTGATGATTACCGGCGACAACCCGCTCACTGCCGCCGCCATCGCCAACGAGGCGGGAGTGGACGACTTCCTGGCCCAGGCGACCCCCAAGGACAAGATGGATTTCATCAAGAAAGAACAGGGGCAAGGGCGGCTGGTGGCGATGACCGGCGACGGCACTAACGACGCCCCGGCGCTGGCCCAGGCCGACGTCGGCGTCGCCATGAACACCGGCACCATGGCCGCCAAAGAAGCCGGCAACATGGTGGACCTGGACAGCAACCCCACCAAACTCATCGAGATTGTGGCCATCGGGAAACAGCTCCTCATCACGCGCGGCTCGCTGACCACCTTCTCAATCATGAACGATGTGTCGAAGTACTTCGCGATTATCCCGGCGATGTTTGCTGCCACCTATCCGGCGCTCGAGAAGCTCAACATCATGCGCCTGCGCACGCCTCAGAGCGCGGTCTTGGCTGCGGTGATCTTCAATGCCCTGATCATCATCGCCCTCGTTCCCTTGGCCTTGCGGGGGGTCCGGTACAGACCGCAAAGCGCCGCCGGGATGTTGCGCCGCAACCTCTGGATCTACGGAGTGGGTGGGTTCATTGCGCCCTTTCCCTTTATCTGGCTGATTGACCGCCTGCTGGCATTGTTTCACTTGGCCTGAAAGGCCGAAATTGGAAAATCGGGACTGGAAAATCGCCACGAGTTTCGAGTTTCGATTTTCGTCTTTAGGAGACAGACATGTGGCGACAGTTCGCACCAGCTTTTCGCATGATGTTGTTCTTTACGGTCCTGGTGGGCTTGGTTTATCCGGGCTTGGTCACCGCCCTGTCCCAGGCGCTGTTCCACAATCAAGCGAACGGCACCTTGGTTGAGATCCGTGGCCGGGCTGTGGGCTCGTCGCTGATCGGCCAGAACTTCACCCAGCCCGAATACTTCCATCCCCGGCCTTCCGCAGCGGGCAGTGACGGATACGACGCCAGCGCATCAGGCGCCTCCAATTACGGCTCGACGAATCAGAAGCTCATTGACCGCGTCAAGGCTTCAGTCGACCAATTCCGCAAGGAGAATCCCGATTATCAAGGTCCGGTTCCCGCCGACTTGGTGACCGCCTCCGGCAGCGGACTTGACCCCGACATCAGCGCGGCGTCAGCCGAGGCGCAAGCCGCGCGGGTTGCCAAGGCCCGCGGCCTTACCGTTGACAAGGTGCGCCAGCTCATCGCCCGCCACACCAAAGCTCGGACTCTAGGCTTCCTGGGCGAGCCGCGGGTCAACGTGCTGGAAATCAATCTGGCTTTGGACCGTCACTTTCCGGCCCCGAGATGACCGCTACGAGATCCCTACGATATTCGGCGGGTGGCCCCGGGTTCTAACCCGGCACATCGCTGTAACGCCCGTCTATGAGCGGCGCTTCGTTTGCTCGTAAGGGAGGGCTTCGCCCTCCCGCGGGAGCCCGGAGGGCTCCCCTACCCGCCGGTCATAGACCGGCGCTACAGCCGCGCCAAGCTTCTCCGGCACGCTGCCCCGATGCACTTTGTCGGGGTACCGCTTCGCTTTTCCTTGTCTTCTCGTTGATAATAGAAATAAGGCTGCGGAACGACCTCCGCAGAAACCACCGATGGACCGCGAACGCCGCCCAGACCCGGAGCAGTTGCTGCGCCAAGTGCAGGCCGAGGAAGAGCATCGACGGCGCGCCCGGCTGAAGGTCTTTCTCGGCTATGCGGGAGGAGTGGGCAAATCCTTCCGGATGCTCGACGAAGGGCGGCGGCGGCGCCTGCGGGGAGAGGATGTTGTGGTGGGGGCGGTCCAGCCGAATCCTCCTCCTGAGGTCGCGGCGCTCCTGCGGACCATGGAAGTCATTCCCTGCCTCCGGGTGGCCGGGGTGCCGGTCATGGATGTGGAGGCGATTCTTCTTCGCCACCCACAGGTTTGTCTCGTCGACAGCCTCGCTTACAACAATCCTCCCGGCAGCAAGAACCGCCGGCGCTGGCAGGATGCGGAGCAACTTCTGGACGCTGGGATCTCCGTGATTGCGACGGTTAATCTCCAGTACATCGAAGAGCAGCAAGCGACGATTGAACTCATCACTGGTAAACGGGTCGCGGAGACGGTTCCCCAGAGCTTCCTCAGCACTGCCGACGAGATCGAAGTGGTTGATGCGCCGCCCGAGATGGCCGTGCAGCGGTCGAGCGACGCCGCTGAACTCGGGGGGTTTGAACGGGGTGGAGAGCACCAGTTGTCCGCGTTGCGAGAACTGGCGCTGCTGCTGGCCGCGGAGATCGTTGACGGCCAACTCGAACGCTACCTGCGACGACGAGGGATCGAGCTGCTCTGGGGCATTCATGAGCGCATTCTCGTTTGGATCACACCGCGCCTGAATGCCCCCACAGCGGCCTCCATGGTCGCCAGCGGCAAGCGGAATGCCGATCGATTCCATGGCGAACTCTACGTAGCGTATCTCGATCAGCCGGACCTGGGGCCCGCCGAGAAGGTCCTATTGGAGGAGATGGTTGGTTATGCCCGCAACGCCGGGGCGCACGTCGCAGGCTTGGTCGGCGAGGATGAAGTGGATCCGATCATGGAATTCGCCCGGGCGCATGGCATTACCCAAATCTTCACTGGACACACCACCCGTGAGGGTCTGTGGGAGCGGCTGCTGGGCAGCGCCCTGGACCGCCTGATTGGGGCGGCCGAGGGCATTGATGTGCGGGTGTTCCCGCAATCTGGGAGCGTATGACGGAGCCGAATCGCCGAGCGCACCTCAAGATATACCTGGGCTATGCCGCCGGGGTGGGCAAGACCTTCATGATGCTCGACGATGCCCACAAGCTGAAGCAACAGGGCGTCGATGTCGTCATCGGGTACTTTGAAGCCCACGGGCGAGCGGATACGATCACCAAGGCGCAAGGGCTGGAGGTCGTCCCGCGGCGCAAAATACTCTACCGCGGAGCCGTCTTCGAGGAGATGGACGCGCAGGCGGTGCTCGCCCGCCGGCCCCAGGTTTGCCTCGTCGATGAGCTTGCCCACACGAACGTCCCCGGCTCGGAACGCGCCAAGCGATGGGAGAACGTGCTCGCTCTCCTCGATGCGGGCATCCATGTATGGACCACACTGAACGTTCAGCATTTGGAAAGCCTCAACGACCAGGTTTGGGAATTCTCCGGCGTGCGGGTGCGCGAGACGCTGCCCGATTGGGTTGTCAAGCAGGCCGATGAGATCGTCATGGTCGACCTGCCCCCCGAGGCGCTCCTGAACCGGCTGCGGCGAGGGGCCGTCTATGCGCCGGAAAAGGCCGAGCAGGCCCTGCAAAACTTCTTCCAGGAATCCACCCTGGCCGCGCTTCGCGAACTCACCCTCCGCCAGGCGGCCCACGAGGTGGATTTGCGACAAGCGGAGCAAGAACAAGCGGAGGCCCGGCCCTCCACGGCGACCGCCACGCCGACTGAGCCCTCTTTGGCCGTCGGCGAACAGCCCGACCGCATCCTGATCCACGTGACCGCGGATCCCGCCACTGCGGCGCTGGTTCGGCGCGGCCGGCGCGTAGCGGATTTCCTCCGCACCGAGTGTTTTGCGGTCTATATCAGCCGAGACGCCGACTTGCGGGGATTGCCTCCCGCGGAGGGCGAGGCGGTGGAGAGGCACTTGAACTTCGCGCGCAACCTGCGCATCGCGACGCGGCATTTGCAGGGCGAGGATGTCGCCGCCACGCTGGTCGAGTTTGCGCGTTTGCACCGCATCACCCAGATCTTCCTGCTGCGACCGCGGCGCGTCGGGTGGCCGAAAATCTTCGGCCGAACCCTCGTTCAGAAGGTGGTCCGCTTGGCTCGCGACATGCAAGTAACGATCGTGGCCGAGCGCCGCCGCGACAGCAAGCAAGAGCAAACTCGCAGCCGGCAGCGCGAGCGCCTTCAGTCTGTCCAGGAGCCTCTCGTTCCGCATCCTTGAGAGGCCGCTTCAGGCGGCCGGGGCGGGCCCCGCACCCGCCGGACTCGACGAGCAGCCATTCGTGTCGAAGGGGAGAAGTCTGCTTTGTCCTGTATTATGATGGGCACGCCTAGAGCGGCCGAATTTGGGACGTAGCGCCGGGTCTCAGCCCGGCATTAGCCCCGATGAAGCGGGGGGTGCATTTGCATCAGGACACTATCCTCAGATGGGGTGGCTATGAAAAAAGCTGCGGGATTATTGGGACTGGTGATCGCCCTGGGCGTGGGGTATTACATTTTCAAGGCGCAGTACGCGGAAAGCCCCACGGGCGGCGCGCCGCCCAAGCAAGTGATTGACGTCGTGGGCGTCAAGAACGACCTGCTGGCCATTGGGCAGGCGGAACGCATGTATCTGGCGAGCCACGGGACTTACGCCAGCGTCGACCAATTGCAGCAAGACGGGGCGCTGCAATTCTCCGGGACGAACCGCCGCGGTTATAACTACACCGCCGAGGTGAGCGGCGGCGAACACTTCCGCATCGTCGCGACGCCCGCCGACCCCGCCAAAGAAGGTTGGCCCACACTGGCGATCGATGACACGATGCAGGTCTCGCAACAGTGACAAGTGAAAAGTGACGAGTGACGAGTAACGGGATTGAGCGATTTAGTGATTTAGTGATTGAGCCATTGAGCAGCCTGGCGGGGCTCGGCGAGCTCGCACTCGCTATCGATTCTGAATCCTGACTTCTAGCTTCTGAATTCCACTCGTCACCTGTCACTCGTCACTTGTAGAGTACGGCGGGGGCGGGCGATGCTGACAAAATCGGGTCTGCTTAGGGAACCTTCATGAGAGTCGAGGCCCGAGCGCCGGCAAGAGTCGATCTGGCCGGCGGCACGGTGGACATTTGGCCGCTGTATCTTTTCCACCCCGGAGCTCAGACTGTCAATCTGGCGATCCGTTGCTACGCCTCCTGCGCCATCGAAACGCGCGCCGACCGGCGACTGGTCTTCCTTTCGCAGGACCAGCAGATCCGTGAAACTTACGAGTCGTTGGGCGACTTGGCCCGGAAGACTTCGGCGCTGCCGCTGGTGAGGGAATTGGTACTGTTCTTCGAGCCGCGGCGCGGCGTGACCATCCGAACCAGCTCGCAGGTGCCGGCGGGCGCGGGGCTGGGAGGTTCCTCGGCGCTGAACATCGCCCTGTGCGGGGGGCTGGCGCGCGTCACCGGCAAGCGCTACACGCGGACGCATCTTCTGGAAATCGCCAAGAACGTGGAGGCGGCGGTCATCCGCGTGCCCACCGGCTGGCAGGACTACTTCCCCGCGCTCTACGGCGCCGCCAACGCCGTACACCTCGAGCGCGATGGTGTCAAGCGGGAGCGGCTGCCGCTCGTCTTCTCCGACCTCGAGAAGCGTTTCCTTCTCTGCTATACCGGCGAGCCGCGCAATTCCGCCATCAACAATTGGGAAGTGATGAAAGCTCATATCGACGGCGATCCGAAGGTCCGCCGCAATTTCGATCGGATCGTCACCATCGCCAGTCAGATGCGCAAAGGGCTCCTCGCCAACAACTGGAGTGACGTTGCCGAACTCCTGGCGCGCGAATGGGACAATCGCAAACGCAACTTTGCCGGAATCTCCACTCCGAGAATCGACCGCATGATTGATCGGACCAGGAAGGACGGCACGCTTGCCGCCAAGGTTTGCGGGGCGGGCGGCGGCGGGTGCGTGGTGTTCCTCGTGGCTCCGGGAACGAAGGCTGCGGTCGAGCGGGCGCTCACGCGCTTGGGCGGGCAGATTATCCCCTTTGCCGTGGCACGCACTGGCCTTGAGGTCAGGTCGAGCTAGGTGGAACTGAGTGTCGAGGCGCGGAAGGGAGGCCGGCGGTGAAATGGCAGCTTATCTTCCTGGATGAGGAACGGCTGCGCCCTATCTGGAGGTTCTTTGTCTCCATTCCCGCGACTTTTCTCGCCGTTTTCCTTGTCTTGCAAGTCCAGGGCTTTATTTTCGGCAAGCAAGCCTTCCCGCTGAACGAACTCTGGGTGACGCTTCTGGCATTGCCCGCACTGCTAGCGGCCTACAAGCTGCTTACTGCCGTCTTGGACGGTCGCCCTCTCAGCACGGTGGGGCTGGCGTTCCGAGGCCGCTGGCTGCGCGAGTTGGGCTCGGGCCTCATCATCGGGACGGTGATGATTCTTCTCGTGGCGGCGCTGGAGCGGGCGCTAGGTGTCGCGCACTTTACGCTTGGCGGGGCGCCGCCCCATCGGCTGTTGCTCTGGGCGGGTGGCGTGTTTGTAGGCGGTTTCGTCGCGGCGACAAACGAAGAACTGGTGTTCCGGGGTTACCCGTTCCAACGCCTGACGGAGGCGGTGGGGCCAATCGTCGCCGTAGCCTTGTTCTCCGGGATGTTCGGGGCGGCGCACCTCGGAAACCCGCATCATACCTGGGTTTCCACGCTCAACACCGCCTTGGCCGGAGTGCCGTTGGCCATCGCCTACCTGCGCACGCGTCTGCTGTGGCTTCCCATCGGTATTCATTTCTCCTGGAATGTCGTTCAGGGTTTCTGCTTAGGGCTGCCGGTGAGCGGCCTTCAGGTTCCGTACACGCTCTTGCGGGCCGACGTGGGTGGCAGCCAAATCCTGACGGGGGGCAACTACGGCCCGGAGGGGGGACTGCTGGCGACAGTCGTGATCGTCCTCGGCGCATGCTACCTCGCTCTCTCGAAACGCATCTACATAAGCGATGAGACCAGGGCGCTGGTCCTCGTTCCAGCGCCCCGCCCCGATTTTCCCGGGACGATTCTCGGGCTAGACACTCCAAGCGAGCGGAATCCAACTGACCCGTCCAACTTGAGTTAAATGGCGCGGCGCATACGAAAGAACGGCGAGAGACGTTGTGGTCGGGCAGAGAGGCGCGCATTCCTGACCATGGCGGTCGGAGCCGCTATTCTCTTTTTGGCC
>JAIQGH010000132.1 GCA_020072655.1 Terriglobia bacterium
GAGAAGTACAATCGGGAGAACGCCAAGAACGTGAGGAAGATCTCGCGGGAGGTCCTGGAATTCCGCGGGGTCATCGAGTTGCTGCGTGGTTACCTCACGGGGCCGATCGCCGAGCCGCTTCTCGACGAGCTCGCGCCGACGAGCGACCTCGCGCCTGTCGGCCGCGCATTCGCGCTGGTGCGCGAAGCGCTCGCCTACCTGCGCGCGAGCCCGCGCCCCGGCCTGGGCAGCCTGAAGGACCCGCGCCCGCTGCTCGACAAAGTCGCCATTGAAGGCGTGTCGCTCGCGGCACTCGATATCCTTGCCGTCGTCGAAGTCGCACGCGCCGCGCGCGACCTCCATACGGTCTTCACCAAAAGTCCCCATCCTCATCTCGATGAACTCCTGCGCGGTGTGGCGGACTTTCGTCCCCTGCTCGCAGAAATGGAAGGCAAGATCCTCCCCGACGGCTCGATAGACTCCTCGGCCAGTCCCGAGCTGGCGCGCATACGGCGCTCCATCGAGCGGCTCCGCGAGGAACTCCAGACAACACTCGAAAGGCTCTTGCGCCGCCTGGCGCAGGAAAACGTCCTCCAGGATGCGGTTGTGACCCTTCGCAACGATCGCTATGTGATCCCGGTCCGCGTCGAGGAAAAGCGACGAGTGGCGGGCGTGGTGCACGGAGCAAGTTCGTCCGGAGCGACGGTCTTCCTCGAGCCGCTGGAGACGGTGCCGCTTAACAACGAACTCGTTGAGCTGCAAGACCGCGAGTTTGCGGAGATCCAGAGAATCCTGGGGGTATTTAGCGACCACCTCCGGGAGCGCGCGGCGGACTTGGGCACGGCCGCGGAGATTCTCTCCACGCTCGACTTGGCCTTTGCCAAGGCGGAGTTCTCGCGCGCCTACGACTGCTGCCTGCCGGAATTCGTCGGCGAGCGGGTGCTCCGGTTACAGGAGGTCCGGCACCCGCTTCTCGAGAGAACGCTCCGCACACAGAAGAAAAAATCGGTTCCTCTGACGTTCGTGCTCGCGGCGCCGAAAACGTTGATGGTGGTCAGTGGACCGAACACGGGCGGGAAGACGGTTTCGGTCAAAACCATTGGACTGGCCGTGCTGATGGCCCAGGCGGGATTACCCGTGCTGGCGGCCGAAGCGCGGCTGCCCCGCTTTGGAAAGGTGCTCGCGGATATCGGCGACCAACAATCCATCGAGGCGAATCTGAGCACTTTTTCCGCCCATGTGACGAACATCGAAGCCATGGCGCGCGCGGCGGATCAGCAGGATCTTGTGCTGCTCGACGAGCTGGGCGCGAGCACCGAGCCCAACGAAGGCGCGGCGCTTGCCGTGGCCATCCTGGAGCATTTCCGCGCCCGCCGCGCTATGACCTTCGTGACAACCCATCATTCCCGGTTGAAGGCCTACGCCGCCGCGACGCCCGAAGCCCTCAATGCGGCGATGGAGTTCGACGAGGCGACGCTGCAACCGACCTACCGCCTGCTGGTAGGGCTGCCCGGCAAATCGAGCGCCCTCGAGATTGCGGAGCGCTTGGGCCTTGAGCCCTCGATCGTGGCGGCGGCGCGCGGGCTGCTCGATCCTGCGGACGCTGAAGCGGCGACGCTGCTGGCCGAGCTCCACGGGCTGAAGAGCGAGTTCGAACAAGCTCGCGCTCATCTGCGCGAGGAGCAGAGGGCGCTCGAGGCGCGGCGGGTGGAGCTTGAAGAGCAGTTTCAGCGCGAGCGGCGCGCCAAGCTCAAAGAGCTCGACGCGCGATTGGATGAGACCTTGCGGCAGTTCGAGAAGAGGTGGCAGGAAACCGCCGCCGATCTGCGTCGCCAAGTCGAGGCCGCGAAAGCGAGCAAGCGTGTGGAGCGCAAGGGGGCGGCGCTGGGGCAGGAGCTGCGGGAAGAATGGAATGCCCAGGTGCTCGAAACTCTGGGCGCGGCGGCGAGCGAAGAAGAGGTCTTCGTTCCGACGCCGCCCGCCGTCGGCGACCGCGTCCGTGTGGCGAACCTTTCGACACCGGGTAAGGTCATTGCGCTAGGGAGCGACGGCCAACTGGAGGTCGAAGTCGGGCGGCTGAAGATGCGCCTTCGCGCCGACGATGTGCGCGTCCTCGCTGCGGGCCGTGAGCCCCCGGCAGCGCGGCGTATGCCTTCTGTGGCTGCGACTGCGCCCGCCAAGGGCGAGGGGCCGCCGGAAGGGCAATCGGCCGAAATCAACGTGATCGGCGCAACCGCCGAGGAGGCGCGCGAGCGCGTCGACAAGTTCCTCGACGAGGCATTCCTGGACGGGCGCTTCCGTCTGCGCGTCATCCATGGGCACGGCAAGGGCATCCTGCGCAGGGCGCTACATGAGATGTTCGCCACGCACCCGCACGTCGAGAAGTTCTATCCCGCCGCCCCCCAGGAAGGCGGTACCGGGGCAACCATTGTCGAACTTAAGCTTTGATGGGAGTCCCGCAGGCCTCACAGACTGGTAAGATCCAACTTATTGGATCCAACTGCTGAGGCCGCCGGGCGTTTCAGATTGAATGAGAACCCTGACCTTGGGGACACGGGCAGGTGGTGGGTACGGGCTAGTGGGTGCTTTCGGCCGAGGCTGGCCCGGCACGGAGGCAGTTGCGGACAACGGCGATTAACTCATCCGATTTGACAGGCTTGTTCAAATACTCGGTGGCGCCCGCATTCATGGCTTCCAGGTAGTTATCCACCTCACCGTAAGCGGTCAAAATTACCACCGGGATTTCGCTTCCTGCTTTGCGGATTTCCTGAAGAATGCTGAGGCCGTCGCCGTCCGGGAGGCGCAGATCACTGATGATCAAGTCGAAGGACTTCTCACCCAGAATTTGGGTGGCTTGGGAAGCCCCCTCGGCGGTCGTGACCTGGAAGCTCTCTCCGCTCAGGATGCGGCTGAGGACCCTGAGGAAGTACGGGTCATCGTCAACAATCAGAATGCGTCCCAGCGCTTCGCCCACCATGCTGTCCTTCCTGATTGGTTTTCCCCGGGACCAGGGAGGGACGACAAGTCCCGTCGAGTCCCCTCTTTATTGTCGCCGAGCACGTCAGACGCCAATTGGTGCTGTTGAACGCTGATATTGGACGGGATCGTACTCGGGCCGACACCGTGTCAGGGTGCAGGCACGGCCCGAGCCGGTTTGTCTGTGCGAATCAGTGCGGAGAGTATGAGCGTAAGCAGACCGTTATACACCTGAGAGCTGGGAGACGTCGCACGCAGCAAGGGATCAGGCGGCCAGGGCGGCAGCGCTCGCGCCTTCCTTCTTTCCAAGGCGACGGCGGATAGTGCGCGGATTGATTTTGAGCAATTGAGCAGCGCGCAGCCGGTTGCCCCGCGAGTACTGCAGGACGGTTCGGATAACCGTGTCACTGATTTCCTTCATTGGTGAGCCGAGTGTGAAGGTCAGCGTAAACGTGGGCTGCATCTCAGCCGGGGTCTCCGCCTTGATTGTCGCCACGGGCCTGGGAAGCGGCGTGAACTCTCGTGGCTCAAGCTGGTTGGGAGTTCCCGTAGGGCTTTTCATCTTAAATACTCCTTTCTTAGTCAAGAAAGAACAATCTGCCGTTTTGTCAGCATTTTTGATTCCCACCCGAGATCGCTCCAAGTCATTGAAAAATAGACATCACGTCCGCTTGAGTGAGGCCTTTGGTCCGAGACAAATTGAGTTCCTTCGCGCATAATCCTGCGCATTTTTCCTCAACTTTTCCGACTTTAGCAGGGCCGCAAAGACACCCGACGCCCTATTCTCGGACGCTTTCAGCCGTCTTTTCAAGCAATTGGCGGAAACGGACACAAATGCTTTCCTGGAACCGTAGGTGCCATTCCGATGAATTGGGGTGACGAACCCGCGGTTTGTCAGGGATGGCGGAGCAACAATGGGCACCGACCACGGATTTCTGAATCGCCTTCTGCGATTCTTCAGCTCACTAAAATGCGGGCTCATCCTGCTGGGTCTAACGGGCACAGCGGTTATTGTTGGTACGATAATCCTGCAGCGGCCCATGGCGCGCGAGGGGGAGATCGAGCAGGTCTACGCCCCGCAAACCATCCGGCTGCTCGATGCGCTGGGGCTCTTGGATGTTTTTCATGCCTGGTGGTTCATAGTTTTGCTGGGGCTGCTTGGCGCCAACGTCATCCTCGCATCGCTCGACCGGTTTCCGCAGGCGTGGCGGTACTTCTCCCGTCCGCACCGCGAGGCGGAGGAGTGGTTCGTACGCAAGCTGCCCATCGTGCGGGAGATCCCCTTGGGCGCTCTCGAGCCCTCGGAGGCTCTCGCGCGGGCTCGGGACAGACTCACGCAGCTTGGGTACCGGCCGCATGCGCCGACACTCCAGAAGGGCACGCTCTACATCGAAAAGCATCGAATCGCCCGCTTGGCGCCTTATGTGGTTCACCTGAGCCTGCTGGTGATTTTCGGCGGGGCGATCGTGGACGGCATGTGGGGCTATCGCGGATTCATCAGCCTCGGGCCAGGGATGCGCAGCCGGCAACTCGAGTCGATGAGCACGAACACCGCACCGCGTGTCCTGCCGTTCACGTTGCGCTGCGACGCGGCGGGAATGGAGAAGTACCCCGATGGCTCACCGCGCCAGTATTGGACGCGCCTGGCGGTGGAGGAGAACGGCCGGGAAGTGCTGCACAAACAAATCTCCGTGAACGATCCTCTGACCTACAAGGGCGTTCGCTTCTTCCAGGCCAGCTACGGGCCAAGCGGAGAGCCCTCCAAGCTCGTCATCGCAGCCGCCTGGCGGGATGGCTCGCACTCGCCGGTCACCGTAGCGGATGGGACGAGCTCGTCGGCGTGGTTCTTTTCAAAACTCCCCCAAATGAATTTCCCGGCTGACCCCGGCATCAGGTTCCGACTGGTGAACGTGGAGATGGGCTACCTCAGCGGGCTCCAAGTGGCCAAGCAACCGGGGAAGTATCTGATTTGGGGCGGGTGCCTGACTCTCGTGGGCGGACTCATTCTGGCATTCTACATGGTGCACGTCCGGGTCTGGGGCGTGATCGGGCGCAACGCCAAAGGGAAGCCCGTGCTGGTGCTGGGCGGCCACCCCAGCAAATTCCGCGAGAGCTTCCAGGAGCGGTTCAAGCATCTGGCAGACGCGATCGAGGAGACGCTCCGCGGCCCGGCAAAGGGGGAACGCGAAGCCGAACGCTTTACGGCCTGAACTGGTCCGGCGGTTGTATGCCTCCGGGTAGGGGAGCCCTCAGGGCCCCCGCGGGAGCGCAGAGCACTCCCCCTACGGCGTCGGCGAGCAGGATATTGCGAGGATTTCATCATGGCGAAAGTCGCAAGCACTCAGATTGTGGATCGCCGGGAGGCGAGCCCGGCCTCATGGATTTTGATGGTCGTGGCGGTGGCCGTGGCGACGGTCCTCGCGGTGTCGCTGCCGCGCCTGATTCAACCTGCCGGCTGGATGAGCGGCGAGAAATTCCTCTACTTGGCGCTGATCGCTTACCTCGGAGCCTCCGCGCTTTACATCGCCTCGCTCGCCGTGCGTCCCCGATTCACTTCATCGGGGTTGGCGGGGGCGGCGGCGCTTGCCCGGGGCGGCTTTCTCGTCCACACGACTGGCGTGGCGGTTCGCTGGGCGGCAGCCGGTCACGCGCCGTTTTCAAACATCTACGAAATGGTGCTGATGTTTTCCTGGGGTGTCGTCGCCTTGCAGCTCCTCGCCGAATGGAAAATGCGGGTGAAGTATTTCGGGGCCATCACACTTCCGGTAGCCGCGCTGGCGCTCGTCCTGATGCAGGTCCTGCCGGGGGAGATTCGCCCGCTCGTGCCGGCCCTGCAGAGCACCTGGCTGCAGATTCACGTTACGCTCGCCATCTTCAGCTATGCCGGCTTTACGCTCTCGTTTGCCGCCGCGCTGCTTTACTTCCTCAAAGACGGCACGAGCCCGCGCACTTTTCTGAATTGGGCTGCGGGCTTGGTGACGGGGATTTACGGTGTGATCGTCCTCGCTGCCGTGGACCGCGGCGTAAACCTCCTGCTGCCTGCCTGGGATCTGGCGACGAGTCAAAAAATCATGCTGGGACCGAAGCAACCATTGATGGTTCCCGTCTCCGGTCTTGGCTGGCCGGTCGTGATCGCCCTGGCACTCGCCGGCCTAGCGCTGGCGTCGAACGTTGCGAGTACGCTCGGCAGGCGTCCTGGGCCCGTAGGAATCTGGGCGGCGAGCTTTTTCCGGGCCGCGCTCTTTGCTCAGGCAACGTCGGTCGTGCTGCTGGTCCTGAAGGGCAACTCCGGGCCTTACGTTGTTCCGGAGATCGGCAAAGACGTTGTGGTGCGGTTGGCCTCCAGCCCCTTCCTGCTTTCGGGCCTGGTGACCGCGCTGTTCATTTCGCTCGCGTGGGAAGTCCTCAACTGGAAACACGACGCCATCGTTGAATACCTGCCGCAGCGCGAGACGCTCGACAACCTGATCTACAAGACCGTGGCGATTTCTTTTCCGCTGCTCACCCTCATGATTATCGCCGGCGCGTATTGGGCGAACCGCACCTGGGGCTCGTATTGGAGCTGGGACCCCAAGGAAGATTGGGCGCTCATTACCTGGCTGACCTATGCCGGCTACCTCCACATGCGCCAGACGCGCGGCTGGCGCGGCCGCCGCGCGGCTTATATGGCCATCATCGGCTTCGCCATCGTCATGTTTACCTTCTTCGGCGTGACCTACCTCCTTCCGGGCCTGCATGCGTACGCGTGAAGTTCCGGGACTCGCGACTCGCGTGATTGAACCATTGGTCCATTGAGCCATTGATTCATTTTGTCGTTTCTTCATTCGCTCAATCACTAAATCGCTCAATGACCCGATGGCCCGATCGCTGAATCGCCAAATCACCCAATTATCCGATGGCCCACTGACCCGATGCCCCGATGGCTCGATCACCCGATAGACATTCTGTCGCTCCCCAGATCTTGTGTACTGGCCGGCTTCCCACGACTCGTGGTAAAGATGACCCTCGGTTGATGCAACTCCGTAGCAACAGGCCATGACAGGAAGTCCACAAAAATCGGACCATTTATGACTATTAGAGATCCGCTCGCTGTGGCGTTTTTCCCCATTTTTCGCTCGAATTGGCGTACCTTTCGATGTACGACATCGAATCTCCTGTTTACCCATGCGTGAACAAGACAGATTGTCATTTCCTCAAACACTTCGGCGGCTGCGGGATGACCAATTGTCAGCCCTGCGCGACTGTTTGTCGTGCCTGCGCCAAGCCCCAGCGAGGTAGTGCAGACCTCCGCCATTGAGGTCCGCGGCTCTGCCCCAAGAAGAACCGCGGACCCCGATGCACGGCATCGGGGTCCGCGCTACCAACTATGAATTGCTCCCCGGAGAAACGGCAGAAGGGCAATATTCGTTCGATATACGAGATGGTGTCGCCCCAAAGGAACTCTTATTGAAGGCTGTAGACAGCCGTGAGGAACGTTGCGTGGAACATCCAGGTTGGGGTTTGCCCTGGCACTATCGGAGTGTAGCTCGAATTCCCATCGAGGGCCTCCCCGCCAGGGGTGAGTGAACGGGAGGCACGGAGCTTCAGCTCTGTGCGCCGCAAAGCACCGCCAAGCAGGCAGGCGCAATCGCGGTGACGGGAGGCGATTCGAGAGAAGGAGCCCGGAACTGAAAGTCAGGCGTCAGAGACGAATCGCGCGAGCCAGCATCAAGGATTTGGGAGTCAAGACGGACGCGCAGTGAGCGCGGGCAGAGAAGTGGTTTCGAGGGTGTTGAGGTCAAGCTTCTGGGAGGCGTGTTCAATGTCGATCCCGACGATATTGCCGTCGGCACCGAAGTCGATCACCAACCCTTCGGCGATTTCGCGCGAGTCGACACTCGGCTTCGAGTTGAGGTCGATATAGAGCGAATCGGTCTCGGGGTAGTAGTGCAGCTTCATGCTTTTCCCTCTCCCTGATCATGGTAACTTGAAATCGCGATCGGGGAAAGCATTGTGAATCGTCTCCCCCGTCCTCAAGCGTTACCACGCGAAGGGCGCGTCCTCCCAGCTCCGGCACGACGCCCCAGTAGCGGATTCTCCCGTCCGGCTGAATCTCCCGCCTGAGCGGGTTTACCACAATCCGCCCACACCACTCACGCCGGATGTACGGCCGTTTGCGCAAGACCTGCTCTTCGAAGTAGCGCGTGGTCTTCACCGTGGCCGCGATTATCACTGAATGCCGTCAGTCATGCAAACAGGGAAATGCCATGTGGAGAACATATCTCACGGCGTCATCAGGGCGGCGACTTTGGAGACGAGGACTTGGGGGTCGTAGATGGGTTTTTCGAGATAGGCGTCGGCGCCGGAGGCGACGAGCAAGCGCTCGCGGTCGCCCTCCATGGCGTGGGCGGTGGCCAGCAGAATCGGAATCTTGCGGCCGGGGGTGCGCTCGCGGATCAGCCGGGCGAGTTCCAGGCCGTCGATAGCGCGGTCCTCGAAACGGCAATTGCGCAACGACACGTCGAGGATGATGACATCGGCGCCATGCGACTCGGCCAGGCGCAGAATCTCGCCCACATCTTCCGTACAGGTGACCTGGTAGCCGCCCGCGCGCTCGAGCGCCAGGCGGTAGAACTTGGCGACCAGGGGATTGTCTTCCACGACCAGAATCTGAGACATGAAAAGCCGCTTGCCTCCGCTCACGAGTCTATGTGAGAACCGCGAATCGTGCGAGCTCGGGGCGCTCCCGCGGGAGCCCGAAGGGCTCCCCTACCTCACCGGACGGGCAATTTCTCGGATCGCTGGCGAAGCTGCCGCAATCGCGCGAGCAGCCGCTCGCCGTCGATAGGTTTCTGCCAGACCTCCGGCGCGATTTCGAACGGCGCCAGCCGCTCATGGACTTCGGCGGGGTCGTAGCCCGTGACGACCAGGCAGTCGAGTTCGCGCGTGAGGGCGCCTGTCTGCAACTTGACCAGCAGGTCCGCGCCGTCGCCCAGCTCCGCGCCCGGGCGCTGGGGCAGAGCCATGTCGACAATCAAGAACTGCGGCCGGAATCGCCGCGCCGCGTCCAGGGCGTCGTCGGCAGTCGCCGCCCCCAGCACGTAATAACCGTGCTTGGTCAGCAAGGTCTTCAGGTAGAGACGGAACTCCGGATCATTATCCACCACCAAAACGCGCGGTCCTTCTTCGTCGCCCACTGCCACCAGGCGCTCTTTGCCGGTGCTGTGGGTTGGGTCGTCGACCCGCCGGCTGAGCGGGAGCGAAAACGTAACGGTGGTCCCGCAGCCCGGCCCCGCGCTGTGCAAGCGAATCCGTCCGCCCATCATCTCCACCATTCGGCGCGAGATGGCCAGGCCCAGCCCGCTGCCGCCGTACCGGCGCGTGAAGGAGCTATCGACCTGCCGGAACTTTTCGAAGAGCAACCTCTGTTTCTCGGGAGGGATGCCGACGCCGGTGTCCTGCACTTCCACCTCGACGTAACCGCGCTCGGGGTGCGGCCAGGCGCGGAGCGTAATCCAGCCCTGATCGGTGAACTTGACGGCGTTCGAGAGGAGGTTGAGGAGCACCTGCCTCACCCGCACGCGATCCCCGACTACGGGCGGCAGCGCTTGCTGCTCGCTCTCATCCACGAACGTCAGGTGTTTATTGCCCACCTGGACAGCGACTGAAGCCTTGGCCTCGCTGAAGATGGGATGCAAATCGACGCGTTCCAGATTCACGCGAATCTTTCCCGCTTCGATCTTGGCGATATCCAGAATGTCATTAACAATTGATAGAAGATGCTCGGCGCTGCGCAGGATGTCGCGCTGTAATTCCCGCTCTTCGTCCGTGGTTTCGCAGAGGCCGTCGAGGATCAGCCGGGTAAACCCCAGAATGGAGTTGAGCGGCGTGCGCAGCTCGTGGGAAGTCGTCGCCAGGAAATCGGTTTTAGCGCGCGAGAGTTCCGCCAGTTCCAGGTTGGCCTGCTCGAGCCGCCGGTTCACGTCGCTGAGGATACGGATGCTCTCCTGGAAATACGACTCGCACATCAGGTTCAGATCCAGGTTGAGTATCTTGTCCAACGCGCGCTTGGTCGGTTCGAGCCGCTCGGGGTGGGCGGTCAATTCCGCGGCCACCGCTTCCTGGAGGTGATCGCGGATGACCCCCATGGCGCTGATCATGTATCGTTGCGGCAGCCCAACCGCGACATGGCGAACGCCGATCTTGTAGCGCTCGGCGGCGTAGTCTTCGTCGTGGGGTCCCGCAAAAAGGCGCTCGGCCCAGACTTGCAAGGTGCGCTTGAGGCGGTCGATCTGTGCCTGGCCGCCCGTAAAGACTTTCTCAGCTTCGGGATGCCGGGTGATCTGCTCGTAGAAGCGCTCGGACATGCTGGGGAAATGCGGCCTTAGGAGAGGTCCGGCGGCTTCGAGCAGCCGGCTGTCCTCCTCGGCAAACCCCACATAACGCTTCATTTCCTCGAATAACGTTTCGGGCTTTCTGGCCATAGTCTGGACCGTGTGATAGAATCGCTTAGGGATTGCCCCTGAAGGATACTATTTTACCATTGGACCGAACACTGCCAAAGCGTCTGTTTCGGTTTCCCCCCACCTTCGCGCAGAACCTGACGGTCCTGCTGATTTCGCTCGTGGGAATTGTCCTCGTGATCGTGCACGAGTCCTATCGGGAAGGTTTAACTGTTCGGATCGGCGTCACCATCGCCCTTTTGGCGGCGCTCTCGGCGGCGACGGGGATGCTGATCTACCAGGAACGCCGCTCTTGGGTCCTGCTGCGTGATTTCCGCTCCGCCATTGCCAAGATCGCGCCCACCTACGCCCGACTGACGGCCTCGAATCCACTAACCACCGGAACGGAGGGTCTGGAGAAGGAAATCCGCACGCTCACGGAACGCTGGGCGGAATTCTGCCTGCACTGCCAGCGCGTTCACGACGCGGAGATGGTTCACGCCGAACACCTCGCCACGCTGGGAGAAATCGCCGCCGGCGTGGCGCACGAAATCCGCAATCCGCTGGCGGGCATTGCGGGGGCGATTGAGATCATCACCAAGGACTTCCCCAAGGACCATCCCGACCGCGAAGTGCTGGAAGACCTGCGGCAGGAAGTGCGCCGCATCGAGAAAACCCTGAGCGAACTCCTGGTTTACGCCCGCCCCAAGCCGCCGCAATTCGGCGAGATCGACATCAAAGAGACCATCGCCCGCACGCTCCAATTGGCGCGGCAACAGACTGGGACGCGCAAGGTGGAATTCTCGATTCAGATCGCCCCCTCGTTTCCGCCGTTTCTCGCCGACGCCGAGCAATTGCACCAGGTCCTCCTCAACCTGGTCTTGAACAGCATCCAGGCGATCGAACGGGAGGGGAAAATCTCCATCGAGGCGGGCCTCTCGGACGGCGACGTCCCCAACCGGCCGGGGGCGGTCGAAATCACCGTCACCGACAACGGCCCCGGAATTCCCCCCGAGCACCTGGACCGCATCTTCCGGCCGTTCTATACAACCAAGCGGGGCGGCACGGGACTGGGCCTCTCGCTCTGCCGCCGCATCATCGCCGCGCACGGCGGCACGCTGAGCGCCGAGAGCGAATTGAAGAAGGGGAGCCGCTTCGTCATCCGCCTTCCTCTGCGCAAGGCGGTCGAGGAAAAAAAGCAAGTGTATGCCTAATGAAAGAATCCTAATCGTTGACGACGAGAAGTTGATCCGCTGGTCCGTCCGCCGGCAGCTCGAGGAATGGGGCTATGGGGTGCTCGAGGCGGAAAGCGGCACGGGCGGCCTGGCGCAGATTCGCTCCGAGGCCCCCGACCTCATCCTGCTCGACGTGCGCCTGCCCGACTTGAGCGGCATCGAGGTCCTGCGGGAAATCAAACAGAACAATCTCTCCATCCCGGTGATCATGTTCACCGGCGATCCCCAGCTCGACGACATCAAGACGGCCATCAAGCTCGGCGCGCTAGACTTCATCAAAAAGCCCATCGACTTCGACGAGTTCCAGATCACCGTCGCCAACGCCATCGACCGCTCGCAGTTGCGCTCCGAGCGTGACAGCTTGCGCGAGGAAATCAAGAAGCGGTCGGGGTATCACGAAGTCGTCGGCCGCTCACCCCGCATGGTGGAGCTGATGAACTTCGTCCGCAAAGTGGCGGCCAGCGAGGCCTCGACCGTCCTAATTCAGGGCGAAAGCGGCACGGGCAAGGATCTGGTCGCCAAAGCGATTCACTACGACAGCGTGCGCTCCGACAAGCCCCTGGTCGCCATCAACTGCTCGGCGATTCCCGAGACCTTGATGGAGGCGGAGCTCTTCGGCCACGAGCGCGGCGCCTTCACCGACGCCAAGGCGCAGAAGAAGGGCCTCTTCGAGGTCGCCGACGGCGGCACGCTGTTCCTCGATGAAATCGGCGAGATGTCCACCTATCTCCAGGCCAAGCTGCTGCGCGTGCTCGAGGACCAGACCATTCGCCGCATCGGCGGGGTGAAAGATATCGGCGTGGACGTGCGTGTCATCGCCGCCTCCAACCGCGACCTCGAGCAAGGCGTGCGCGACGGGACCTTCCGGCAGGATTTGTTCTATCGCCTCAGCATCATCCCAATTTTCATGCCCCCGCTGCGCAACCGGAAGGAAGACATTCTCCCCCTCGTGGACTTCTTCATCGAGCGCTACAACTTCCGCTTCCGCAAGGGCCTCAAGGGCATCACCCAGGAAGCGCGCGACCTGCTCGTGCAGTACGATTGGCCGGGCAACGTCCGCGAACTGAAGAACGCCATCGAGCGCGCCATGATCCTTGAAGACGCCGACTTCATCCGCCCGACCTATTTGCCCATCCAGGTTACCGGCCAGGCGCCCGGCTACGAGACGAGCGTGCCGGTCACGGTGCCGGATAGCGCCGAGCTCGCCGCCACCGGCATCATCGGCAGCTCGATGACCTCCTGGCGGGCACTGCCCACGGGCCGCATGATCCCCGTGCTGGAGCTTCCCAAAGAGGGCACGTCGCTCGAAGAAGTGGAGCGCGAGCTCGTCGGTTTGGCCCTGAAGCAGACCGCCGGCAACCAGACGCACGCCGCCAAGCTGCTCGACATCTCGCGCGACGCGCTCCGCTATAAGATGAAAAAGTTCGGCTTCGACTCCGATTCCGAGAGCTAACAGGTTGCTGGAAAACCTGTGACACTGTCATCCTGAGGAGTCCCGACGGTTTCGGTCGGGACGACGAAGGATCGCGGCATTGGCTTGATTCTGCTCCGACGAAGCCCATCGGGACGGGGCCATCTCCGCCCCTACAACTGCATCGGGGGACTGACTCGGCCCATCCAATGAAGTAGCGCCCCGATTCACCGGGGCAGCTTGCCGGGCTTAGGCCCGGCGCTACGGCCCGAGGTAGAGACGTTCCGGAGGAACGTCTCACTTAACACGGCCCACCGGGCCGTCTCTTCATCGCGCCATGCCGGGTCAAAGGTCGGCGCTGCAGGGCCCACTCTGGAGACTCAATGGGACTGATTGGCGACGAAGACGCGGCGGAAATCACTGTGCGGCTCAAAGAAATGGTCGAGCCGGTGAGGCTGATCCATTTCACCCAGGAGTTGAATCTTGAATACGGCCGCGAGGCGCGGCAACTGGTGGAAGAAGTCGCCGGGTTCTCCGACAAGATCCAGGCAGAGGTCTATAATTTCCTGCTCGACACGGAACGCGTGGCAG
>JAIQGH010000133.1 GCA_020072655.1 Terriglobia bacterium
ATGCGCCGCACGGGCCGATCGACGTGCGGGCGCTCAATTGCGATTTCCTGGCTTGCTCGTCCTACAAATTCTTCGGGCCCCACGGCGCAGCGCTGTACGGCAAACGCGAGCACATGACGCGGCTGCGACCCTACAAAGTCCGCCCGGCCCCCGAGCGGGTTCCCGACCGCTGGGAAACCGGAACCCAAAACCACGAGGGCCTGGCCGGCATCGTCGCAGCCATTGACTACCTCGCGGAATTGGGAAGGCGCAGCGCCCGCCGTCAAATCGACACACGCCGCCAACAAATTCTGGCCGCCTATGAAGCCATCCGCGGATACGAGCGCGGCTTGGCAGAGCGGCTCATCGCGGGCTTACTGGCCATTCCCGGCCTGACGTTCTATGGCATCCGCGAGCCCGAACGCTTCGACCATCGCACACCCACGGTCGCCATTCGCATCGCCGGGCACAAACCTCGCGAGGTTGCGGGGTATCTCGGCGAGCGAGGCATTTTCACCTGGGATGGCAACTACTACGCGATCAACCTGACCGAGCGGCTGGGAATCGAGTCGAGCGGCGGCATGCTGAGGATCGGTATCACGCATTACAACACCGCCGATGAAATTGACCGGCTCCTCGCAGCCCTGGAGGAACTGGTGCAGGGGAGATAGGAACTTTCAAGAGTCGCCGATCTCGTCGGCGCCAGACAGCGGCATCCAGCCGAAGGAAACGAGGGATAACATGAGACTCCCCAGGGTCAGTCTGGTCGTCTTCGCGACGCTCCTCACAACATTGTCGGCGATTTGTGCCGAACGCTACGAGGTCACGATCGAGCACGGCGTGGCGACTAAGATGCGCGACGGCGTGACGTTGCGCGCGGACATCTACCGGCCGAAGGCGGAGGGCAAATTCCCCGCCTTGCTCGAGCGCACCCCTTACGACAAGCGCGGCGGAGTGGACTTCGGACTGCGCGCCGCCGCGCGCGGGTACGTGGTGATCATCCAGGACGTGCGCGGTCGCTACACCTCGGAAGGTGAGTGGTACCCCTTCAAGCATGAGTCCGACGACGGCTACGATACGGTCGAATGGGCCGCGGCCCTGCCCTACGCGAACGGCAAAGTCGGCATGTTCGGCGGCTCCTACGTCGGAGCGACGCAGATGCTGGCGGCCATCGCCGCGCCTCCGCACCTGGCCGGGATCTTCCCCATCGTCACGGCGTCGAATTACCACGAGAACTGGAGTTATCAGGGCGGGGCGTTCGAGCAGTGGTTCAGCGAGTCTTGGACTTCGTCGTCGCTAGCTCAGGATACGCACGCTCGCCGCGTGCGAGAGAATTCCGGAGCGATGCCGTGGGTTTCCAGGCTGCCCCTGACGAATTACCCGTTGCTCGAACTGGGCACCACCGAAGGCCTGGCCCCCTACTTCTTCGATTGGCTCGCGCATCCAAGCTACGACGACTATTGGAAGCAACTATCCATCGAAGATCATCACGGAAAGATCCTCGTGCCCGCCTACCACTTCGGTGGCTGGTACGACATCTTCCAAGAGGGGACTTGGCGGAACTATGTGGGGATTAAAGCGCACGGTGGAAGCGAGGCCGCGCGGCGCGGGCAGCGTTTGATAATCGGCCCCTGGTACCACGGACCCTTCGACGGCAAAACCGGCGAAATCGACTTTGGGCCCACCGCTCGCAACGCTGACGGAAAGCCCTTTGACGCAGATGGACTGATGCTCCGCTGGTACGACACTGTGCTGAAAGGGGAGTCGAACGGCATCGAGCGGGAAAAGCCGGTCAGAATCTTTGTGCTGGGGGAGAACGCCTGGCGCGATGAGGATGACTGGCCGCTCGCCCGAGCCAAAGACACGCGTTATTATCTGCATTCCGGGGGCGGCGCGAATTCCCTGATGGGTGACGGAAATCTCAGCACGGAGGCGCCGCCCGCGGAGTCTCCGGACCGCTTCGTCTACGATCCTGCCGAGCCTGTCCCCACCCGCGGAGGCGGTCTCTGCTGCGACAACACGCACTTGGCTGCAGGCGCCTTCGACCAGCGGCCCGTCGAGGCGCGCAACGATGTGCTGGTCTTTACGACGTCGGCTTTCAAGCAGGATTTCGAAGTGACCGGCCCGGTAAGCCTGGAGCTTTATGCCAGCTCCTCTGCCGTCGACACCGATTTCACGGCCAAGCTCGTGGATGTCTGGCCCAATGGCTTCGCGCAGAATCTGACGGACGGCATCCTGCGCGCCCGCTATCGCAATTCCCAGGAGAAGCCTGAGTTCATGAACCCCGGGGAGGTCTACAAGTTCACGATCGACCTTTGGGCGACCAGCAATGTCTTCAAGGCCGGCCACAAGCTCCGTTTGGAGGTTTCGAGCTCGAATTTCCCCCGCTTCGACCGCAACCTGAACACCGGCGAGCCCGCCGCTTCCTCAGGCCGCATGGTGAAGGCGACGAATGCCGTCTACCACGACCGTGAGCACCCGTCGGCGCTCGTCTTGCCCGTTGTCCCCAAGTGACGGCGATTTGAGCTTTCGAATCAGGGGCTTGGGACCAGAGGCGGTCATCGCCTCCGTCATGCCCTGGCCGCAGCCTCACTGCGGGATACGATGTGCCTTTCCAGTTCCAAAATTGGGCGACAATTGACACCCCGCGAAAGTCCGTGCTAGATTTCTTACTCTTTTTACTTCAACGGATTGCTGTCCGTAAAGCTGACCGTACCACATGGGTGATATCTTTAGCCGACTGGGGTATCTCTTTGTCCAGAGCGCTCCAACGGCTGTCTTTGTCTTCCTCCTGCTGGTGATCCTCGACCGGCTATTCTTCCGGCGACTCACTGAGGTCCTGAACGAGCGCGAGGCCAGGACAGCCGGCGCCCTCGAGCGAGCCCGCGAGCAGGCGGCGCTGGCTGAAACCCGCGCACGGGAATACGAGGCGGCCTTCCAGGCCGTCCGCCAGGAGGTCTATCGCCAGCGGGAATCCGAGCGCCGCAAAGTCTTGCTCGAGCGCGAGGAGGCGCTTCGCAAAGCCCGCCAGGAGAGCGAATCCCGACTGGCTCAGATGCAGGCGGGCTTGGCGGCGGAAGTCGAGCGGGCGAAGGGCGAACTCGGTGTGGCGAGTGAGGGACTGGCGCTGGAAATCACCAGGACGGTTCTCGGGGACTGGGCCGACTACCCTGCTGGGGGTGCGCGTTGAAACTCCGGGCGTGGCGCGCCTTGCCGATGCTTCTCCTTTTCGCCTGCCTGCTGGGCTTCGCCGGGGGCCCGCGGCCCGATTCGGCCGAACCTGATAACGGACCGGGCGCGACGGCCGAGGAAAGAGGCCACGAATCCGATCACGGAGCTCTCTACAGGTGGATCAACTTCGTTCTGCTGGCCGGCGGTCTGGCGTTCTTGCTGCGGAAGCCCCTGAGCCAGTATTTCCTCCAGCGTTCCGCGTCCATCCGGAAGAGTCTTGACGAAGGGAGAAAGGCGCTCGAAAAATCACAGGCCCAGCTTCAGGCCGTCGAGGAGCGACTCCGCCACTTCGAAGAGGCGATGGCGGCATTCCGCGCCGCCGCCCTGCGAGAAATGGAGGAGGAACACGAGCGGATTCGGCAGACAGCGGCCCAAGAAGCTGAGAAAATGATGGAGTCGGCTCTCCGGCAGATCGACGTGGCCGGGAAGCAAGCCAAGCTCGAACTGAAGCTCTTCACGGCGCAAATGTCCGTGGAGCTGGCCGAAAAGAAGATCGTCCAGCGCCTCGACGAGGCCGGCCAAAGACGGATGGTTAGCCACTTTCTGACTAAGTTGGAAGCGAAGCGAGCCCTGAATTGATTCCGTGGAGCCCGGGCGCGGCGTCCCGATAAATCGGGGCGCCTGGGTAAAGGAAATTCCCGTTGGCGATTGCGATTGCTAACCGATATGCCCGCGCGCTGGCTGATGTGGTTGCCCGCACAGGTGACTACCGCCGCGTGCAGGGCGAACTCGAAGATTTTGCCGCCCTCTATCGGGAAAGCGCCGACCTTCGCGACGTGTTGCGCACTCCCGCCGTCCCTTCGCAGGCGAAGACCCAGGTCCTGGAAGCGATCCTCCGCCGGCTCGGGACATCCTTGATCGTCGGCAACTTCCTGCGCCTGTTGCTCGCCAATTACCGGCTGGCCCTGCTTGACAAGATCATCACGGCTTTCCATAAGATCGGCAACGACCGCCTAGGGGTGACGGAGGTGGCGATCGCTTCCGCCACGGAACTCTCGGACACAGAGCAGAGGGCGCTCATCGCCCGCTTTGAGGCGCTCACTCAGAAGCGCGTGGAAGTGCAGTTTCGAGTCGCACCAAACTTGCTGGGCGGGATCGAGGCCCGGATCGACAGCACGGTGTACGACGGATCCGTGCGCGGTCATTTGGAGAGAATCCGCGAAAGGCTGACGGCGCGCTGAGTCGCGAGCGGACGGTCGCAAGCGTCATACGGCAAGCCAGCGGGCCGCCTGGGAAAAGCCAGGCGAGACAAAAAGATGCCACAAATCAAAGCAGACGAAATCACCAAAGTCATCCGCGAGCAGATCGAGAATTACGACCGCAGCGTCACCGTGAGCGAGGTAGGCTCGGTCATTTCAGTGGGCGACGGCGTGGCGCGGATCCACGGCCTGGAGAAAGTGATGGCCGGGGAGCTGCTCGACCTTCCCCACGAGATCGCCGGGCTGGCTCTGAACCTGGAAGAGGACCAGGTGAGCGCGGTCCTGCTCGGCGAGTGCGCTCAGATCCGCGAAGGCGATGTGGTGAAGCGCACCGGGCGGATCCTGTCAGTGCCGGTCGGCGAGGCACTGGTCGGCCGCGTGGTCGATGCGCTCGGACGCCCCACCGACGACAAGGGGTCCATCATTACCGACCACTACAATCCCATTGAGCAACTGGCGCCCGGCGTGGTGGACCGCCTGCCGGTTCGCGAGCCGCTGCAGACCGGACTCAAGGCCATCGACGCCATGATCCCCATCGGGCGGGGGCAGCGCGAGTTGATTATCGGTGACCGGCAGACGGGAAAAACCGCGATTGCCCTTGACACCATCCTCAACCAGCGTGGTGAGGACGTCATTTGCATCTACGTGGCCATCGGCCAAAAGCGCTCGACGATCGCCCAGGTCATCAAGACGCTCGAAGAGCATGACGCGATGAAGTACACGATTGTCGTCGAGGCGGGTGCTTCCGACCCCGCGCCGATGCAATACATCGCCCCGTACGCGGGGTGCGCCATGGGCGAGTATTTCCGCGACCGTGGGCGGCACGCTTTGTGCATCTACGACGACCTCTCGAAGCACGCCGTCTCCTACCGCGAGATTTCGCTGCTACTCCGCCGGCCTCCGGGTCGCGAGGCGTATCCCGGCGACGTTTTCTACCTGCACTCGCGATTGCTCGAACGCGCCGCGAAATTGAACAAGGAGAAGGGCGGCGGGTCGCTCACCGCGCTCCCCATCATCGAGACGCAGGCCGGCGACGTCTCCGCGTACATCCCCACGAACGTCATTTCGATTACCGACGGGCAGATTTATCTGGAGGCCGACCTGTTCAATTCCGGCATCCGGCCCGCCATGAACGTGGGCATCTCGGTCTCGCGTGTCGGCGGCAACGCGCAGATCAAGGCCATGAAGCAAATCGCCGGAACGCTTCGGCTTGAGCTGGCGCAGTACCGCGAACTCGCCGCCTTTGCGCAGTTCGGTAGCGATCTCGACAAGACCACACAGGCGCAGCTCAACCGCGGCCATCGCCTGACGGAGATTTTGAAGCAGGACCAGTTCAAACCGCTGCCCGTGGAAAAGCAGATCGTCGTCATCTTCGCCGGAACGAACGGCTACCTGGACGACCTTGCGGTGGAGGACTGCCTGGCCTTCGAGGCAGAGCTGTACAACTTCATGGACAACTCCTATCCGTCGGTCGGCAAGGCGCTCGTCGAGAAGAAACTGATCGATGATCAGCTCCGTACGGAGATTCACAAGATGCTCGATGAGTTCAAGGCCAAGTTTCTGGCGGAGCGCAGACCGACAGCGGCCTGAGCTCGCGTGATACCTGTAGCGCCGGCCTTGAGGCCGGCAGCGCATTGAGACGATGCCAACGCTGCTCGACATTCGCCGCCGCATCCGCTCTGTGAAGAGCACCCAGCAGATCACCCGCGCGATGAAGATGGTGGCGGCTGCTCGCCTGCGGCGCGCGCAGGAACGGGTCTTCAACGTGCGGCCGTACGCCAACCAGATGCTGACGCTGCTTTCGAGCCTCGCCGCCCGCACCGAGCAATGCGCGCATCCGCTGCTGGCCGTGCGCCCGGTGGAGAGGCTGCTCCTGGTGCTCGTGACCGCCGACAAGGGCCTGTGCGGCGCATTCAACGCCAACCTGATCCGCGCAGCGCAGGCTTATTTGGACGCGCAAAGCGGCCGCAAGGTCTCGATGATCGCCGTGGGGCGAAAAGGCCGCGATTTCTTCCGCCGGCGCCCGGTGGAGACGATCGCCGAGTACGCGGGGATTTTCACCCGGCTGGAGTTTACCCACGCGCAAGAGATTGCGAACCAGATCATCGATCTCTATTCGCGCGAAGAAGTTGACGCGGTGGATTTCATCTACAACGAATCGAAGACCGTCCTCACCCAGCGCCTGACGCGCGAGCGCTATCTTCCCATTAAGCCCGTCGAGCCAAAGAAGGGTGAGGCGTTGGTGGATTACATTTACGAGGCGCCCGCAGAAGAGATCTTCGGCGCGCTCCTGCCTCGCTACGTGGAGATCGAGGTCTATCGCGCCCTGCTCGAGTCCGGGGCCTCGGAACTCGCGGCGCGCATGACCGCCATGGACGCGGCGACCAGCAACGCCTCGGAAATGATCGACTCCTTGACGCTGCACCTGAACCGTGTGCGGCAAGCCGCCATCACGCGAGAGATCATCGAAGTCGTCAGCGGCGCGGCGCCGCTGTAGCGCCGGGCGGAACTTGTCCCGACGGCGTCGGGAGCCCGGCAGGTGCCGCCCTGAAGGGCGGCGCTACGAGGGCAAACAAAATGGCAGAAATGCACGTTGGCAAGGTCGTGGAAGTCACCGGGCCGGTCGTTGTCGTGGCCTTTGAGGGCGCACATCTGCCCGCCATCTACAACGCCGTGCGCGTTATATCGGATGGATTCGACGTTCCTGCGCCAATCAATGTCATCACCGAGGTGGAGCAGCACTTGGGCGAGAGCCGGGTAAAATGCGTGGCCATGGAACCCACTGAGGGCATGGTGCGCGGGATGAAAGCGATCGACCAAGGCGGGCCCATCACCATCCCCGTCGGCAAGGCAACGCTGGGCCGCGTCATGAATGTCATCGGCGAACCCGTGGACAACTTCGGCCCCATCACCTCCGAGGTCCGATTCCCTATCCACCGGCACGCCCCGGAACTCGAAGAGCAGAACACTCAGCTCGAAGTTTTCGAAACCGGCCTGAAAGTTGTCGACCTGCTTGAACCCTATCTGAAAGGCGGCAAGACGGGATTGTTCGGCGGCGCCGGTGTCGGGAAGACCGTCATCATCATGGAGCTGATCAACAACGTCGCCATGAAGCACGGCGGCGTTTCGGTCTTCTCCGGCGTGGGCGAGCGCACGCGCGAGGGAAACGACCTCTGGATTGAGTTCACGGAATCCAAGGTGATCGTCCCCGGCGACCCCACGAAATCCAAGGCCGCGCTGATCTACGGCCAAATGACCGAGCCGCCCGGGGCGCGGCTGCGCGTGGGGCTGACCGGACTCACGGTGGCGGAGTACTTCCGCGATGTCGAGGGCCAGGACGTCCTCCTCTTCATCGACAACATCTTTCGGTTCACGCAGGCGGGCTCGGAGGTCTCCGCACTGCTCGGGCGGATGCCTTCTGCGGTCGGCTACCAGCCCAACCTCTCAACCGAAATGGGGGAGCTGCAGGAACGCATTACCTCGACGAAGAAAGGCTCCATCACTTCCGTGCAGGCGATTTACGTGCCCGCCGACGACTTGACCGATCCGGCGCCGGCGACGACCTTCTCACACCTCGACTCCACGACCGTGCTTTCTCGCCAACTCGTCGAGATCGGCATTTATCCCGCCGTCGATCCGCTCGCTTCGACTTCGCGCGTTCTCGACCCGCGCATCGTGGGCGCGGAGCACTACAACGTGGCGCGCGCGGTTAAGGCCATCCTGCAAAAGTACAAAGACCTGCAGGACATCATCGCCATCCTGGGCATCGACGAGCTTTCGGAAGAAGACAAGCAGGCGGTCGAGCGGGCGCGAAGGATTCAGAAATTCCTGTCCCAACCGTTTTTCGTGACGACACAGTTTACGGGCCTCGAGGGCAGGTACGTCAAACCCGAAGACACGATTCGCGGCTTCAAGGAACTGATCGAAGGCAAGCATGACGGCGTTCCCGAGCAGGCGTTCTACATGGTGGGAACGATCGAGGAGGCGCTTGAGAAAGCGGAGAAACTGAAGGCCGCAGCGTAAGATTGGCTCATTGAATCATTGCTTCATTGCCCCACTGCGGGACACCCAGCGTGGCCGATCTACCGCTGAATGAATCAATGATCCGATGAATCAATGGATCAATTGATGGCAGATTCTCTTCCCACGGTGATTCAACTCGAAATTGTGACGCCCGACCGGCAAGTCGTGCACGAATCGGTCACGTCAGTGACGATTCCGGGCAAGGAAGGCTACCTGGGCATCCTCCCTGGGCACGCGCCGCTCCTTTCTGAGCTCCGGGCGGGGACACTCATCTACACGCGCGCGGAGACAAAGAATTACCTGGCGGTGAGCTGGGGGTTTGCGGAGGTCCTGCCCGAGCGCGTCATCATTCTGGCGCACACGGCGGAGCGGGCGGCAGAAATCGACCTCGCGCGCGCCGAGAGGGCGTTCGAGCGCGCCGAGAAGCGCTTGAAGGATGTTTCGGATCCTACCGTGGATAGGCAACGGGCCGAGGAAGCTTACGCGCGGGCCCTGGCGCGGCTGCAAGCGGCGCGCCGCACGGGCGTTTAGCCGCCCAACTGACTTCTGACCTTTGTCGCGGGATCTACCCTTACGGTCTCCCCCTGAGGCGGAGAC
>JAIQGH010000134.1 GCA_020072655.1 Terriglobia bacterium
GCCTCTGACGGCAGTGCAGATTCGGGACGCGTTCTGGTCGCCGCGCCTGGAGGTGAATCGCACCCGAACGCTCGAGCATGTTTACAGGGAGCTCGAGGCGACCGGGTGCCTCCGCAATTTCGATCTGGTCGCCGGCAAGGCGCAGGGCACTTTCGGCGGACCCTGGTGGGCCGATTCCGATGTCTACAAATGGATTGAAGGCGCCTCCTACATCCTTGCCCTGCACCCTGACGGTCGACTCGAAGCCCAGGTGGACGAGTTGATCGCGAAAATCGCGGCGGCCCAGCAGAAAGACGGCTATCTGGACACGTACATCCTCCTGAAGATCCCGGATCTGAGATGGAAGAGCTTGGCGTTCAACCACGAACTCTTTTGCGCGGGCTCGTTGTTTGAGGCGGCTGTGGCTCACTACCAAGCCACGGGCAAGCGGACCTTGCTCGATGTGGCCTTGCGCCTCGCCGATAACGTCGACGCCACCTTCGGACCCGGCAAGCAGGCCGGCATCCCCGGTCACGAAGAGGTGGAGCTGGCCCTGGTCAAGCTCTACCGGCTGACCCACGAGAAGCGCTACCTCGCGCTCGCCCAATACTTCGTCGATTCCCGCGGTCAAAAGCCCTCGATTTTCGAGCGCCAATACGAGCAGTTGCCGGACCGGAAGGTCGAGCTGCTGGGCCATGCGATGGACATCAAGGATTTCTACCGGCGTTTTTTCCTGATCAATCCGGCCAAGTTTGACACCAGCTACTCGCAGGACCAATTGCCGGCCCGCGAGCAGCGTGCGGCCGTTGGCCATGCCGTGCGGGCCATGTACTTCTACTCCGCGATGGCGGACCTGGTGTATGAAACCGGCGACCTGGGCCTGTGGAAAGCCCTCGAGAGTTTGCACGACAGCGTGACCAACCACCGTATGTACGTGACCGGAGGGATCGGCCCTTCGGAGCGCAACGAGGGTTTTACCGCGGACTATGACCTCCCCAATGAAGATGCCTACCAGGAGACTTGCGCCTCGGCGGGAATGGTCTTTTGGAACTATCGCCTGCTCAAACTCACCGGTGACGCGCGCTATGCCGACGTCATGGAGCTGTCCCTCTATAACGCGCTGGCAGCGGGCGTGTCCCTGACGGGAGATACCTTCTGCTACGTGACGCCCCTGGCCAGCCGCGGCGACTTCAAGCGCGATCCTTGGTTTGGCGTGCCGTGCTGCCCGACCACCATCGCCCGGTTTCTGCCCGCCCTGGGGCGATACATCTACAGTGAGTCGCCGGAAGGTTTGTGGGTGAACCTCTTCATTGGCGGGCAGGTGAGCACGAACCTCGCGGGCAAGAAGGTCACCCTCGAGCAGTCCGGTAACTATCCGTGGGATGGGAAGATCAAGTTCACCGTGGGCGTGGAAGCGCCCCAAGAGTTCGCCCTCCACGTGCGCATTCCGGGATGGGCAACCCGCACGGACTTCCTGGTCAACGGAGAGAAACTCACTCCGCGCGTCGTCAACGGCTATGCGGAGATCCGTCGGTCCTGGTCCAACGGCGACACGGCGGAAATGACTCTTCCCATGGACATCCAACGGCTCGAAGCGAATCCTCAGGTTCTGTACGACCGTGGCAAGGTCGCGCTGCGACGTGGCCCACTCCTCTACTGCTTGGAGCAGGCTGATCAGGAGGCCGCGGTGGATCAGGTCATCCTGCCTGCGGCGGCGTCGCTCGAAAGCCAATACACGCCGGACCTTCTGGGGGGCCTGGTGGTTATCAAGGGGCAGGGGCTCGTGCTCCCGCTCGACGATTGGAAGGATGTGCTCTACCGGCCGCTTCATCCAGCCCATCCCACGCCGGTTCCCGTCATCGCCGTACCCTATTGTATCTGGGGGAATCGCGGGCTGGGGAAGATGGCGGTTTGGCTGAACACCGGGCCCTGAGCGGGTAGCGGCTAGCCACTTCGGTTACGGCGGGTCCGATGGAAGGCTTTGTCGATGACCAACCTACAGCCCGCGACCAACTGCGTCGGAGCAAAATGACTGTGGCTGCCCGCCCGCGCGCCGCAGCAGGTCACTTTTTGTTTTTCAGCTCGGCAATCCGCTGATCCGCGAACTGCTGCAGAACGGTGCCGCGGCCCAGATCGGAGGCTTTCGTAAAAGCCTCGACGGCGTGAGCACTGTCGCCGGAATTGGCGTAGACCTCGCCCAGACGAAAGTAGAGCTGCGGATTGGGCGTTTGGCTCAGGGAGATGGCGGTCTTGAACTCCTCAATGGCCTTGGCCGATTCATCCCGTTCCATATTGACCATGGCCAAGGCAGTGTGGGCGTCCGCAGCCAGAGCGCTCTTCCGCTTCTGCAATTGCTCGTCGGTCTCATTGGGCTGAGGGGGGAGGCCGTCAATGAGCTGGAGAGCGCGGCGGGCATCATCGTCCGCCTTGGCGAGGAGCTGGGCGGAATCCGCCAATTCGCTCTGCAGCATGCGCGGCTGGGGAAGGGCAATCGCCACCATGAGCAGGCTGAAGAGATTGTTGGGGTCCAGTTTCAGGCTCTTGTCGCCATACTCGACGACCTTGTTCAAGTCTCCCTTTTCCCGCCAAGCCTTCGCTGCCTGGGCGTAGACCGAGGACATCAGCTCGCTCGAGGGGAATCTCTGCTCAAACTCCTCCACCATGCGGAGTCTGCGGTCAGGGTCCATTTCACTTTCCAGGGTCTTGTAGCCCATGGCTTCCTCGTATTTCGCATGGAGGGGAACGCCACTGGAACTGGTGAGGGTCGCCGATTTCGAGTTCTTGCTGGTCGGCCCCGCCTTCCAGATGGCCTGCAGCATGTTGTCGTCGGCCCCCGCTTTGCGCATTTTCGGCTCGATCTTGGGGTCGAGATCAAAGTCCACGCCGCGTTCGTCCAAGGCTTTGTAAACGACATCGAGGTTCTTCTTGTTCCGCTTGAGGAGATCTCGGAGTTCGGCTTGACTCATGGGCTGCGCCGTGCCCTGAGCGCCGGCACCCTCCGGTTGCACATTCTGGGCAGACGACTCGTTACTCTGAGGTTGCTGTGTCCCCTGAGCCATCAAGGGAGACGTCGCCAACCACACCAGGGCGATGAAAATAGCCAGTTGCTTCACCATGAGGATATTGGTCCTCCATTCAGATTCGATGGGGCGCAGGGAATTCCCTTGCGCTGTCATTAGGCAGCACTCCCGTCCCATCGGCCGGCAGCGGTCAGCGGGAAGCCTCTTGCGCATCAAGAGAGGAATGTTCGTTGCTGATCGCCTGGGCATAATTTGTCAGGGGGATTTCGTCCCGTGAACCCATTTCGCCAGCGGCCGTCTGTGCCGCCAGATCCGTCCGTGAACATCCCACCGTGCCGATGATACTCCGCTCTGCCCGTGCTGTACAGTGACACGGCGGAGCGCGGCGGGTCGGGGGATGTCGCAGGGGTGCAGTAATCTCTTTTGGCGAAAGCTGCGACATGCGGTAGGCTAGCACACTTCGAACTCGCGGTGGCGCACGATCCGGTAGTCGGCGCGACAACCTGCGTTTGCCGGCCAGGAAGGGCATCACCGAGACAGCGGCCCTGGCTCCGAGAGTCACGCCGCAGCCAATTCCCCTAAGGTTTGGCGGCAGCGGCTTGGCCACTCCCCATTGTCACCGCGCCGGAAGCTTCCAACTCCTCCATCATTCTTCGGGCCGGCTCCGCCAAGGGGCCGCGAGGGTTATCGTGCAGATAGGTCTCCACTTGCGCGCGGGCCTTGTCGTACTTCTTCCAGTCGCGGTAAAGCTCCGCCAAGCGAACATGGAACTCGGGAGGAAGGTCGGCGTTGAGGCTTTGCGCCTTTACAAATTCCTGGTCCGCGGCCTCGTAGTCGCCGGAGTCGGCCTTGATGTTACCGAGTTGGTAGTGAAGTCGCCAGTCGTTGGGAAACCGTCGCAGCCCTTCCTCAAGGGTCGTTTCACACTCCTGAGATTTCTTCCCGCCTTTGAGTAGAATCGCCAGCTGCAAATAGGTCTCCGCAAATCCCGCGTCGCACTCGATCGCCTTGTGGAAGGCCGATTCCGCACCTGCCAACTCGTGTTGCTTGGCCAATGTCACTCCCAGCGCGGTCTGAGCGCGGGCGTAACATGGGTCTGCACCCACTGCCTTCTCCAGATGTTTCCGGGCTTCTTCGAGGTTCCCTCCTCCCAGCTCACGAAAACCCGCTTCATACTCTCTGCGCGCCTGCTTGGGGGCGGCACGGTCCGTCGCGATCTCGACCGGTGGCCCAGCATCCTTTTCTACCGAAGGGTGCAGGTCAATCGTCGGGGAGTAGCTAGCCCCCCATTCCTCCTCGACCTCTTTGCTCGCGGGTTGAAACCCCTTGGCTCGCACGACGACACGGTACGAGTTCCCCGCGACGCCCAGGAACCGGAACCTTCCGTCGGGACCCACAACCTGCTGAGCGCTGAATGCGCCCTCCGTCGTTTCCAGGCGGACCACAACGTTCTGGGGAAGCGGGGAGTTGTCGACGGTCCGCACTTGGCCGGCTATGGCCAGTGTCAGTTCGTGGGGACAATAATTCGGATCGACATCCCTCTCATCCTTACCGACATGCGCATTATAAACTTGCCCGAGCGCCGGCTTCGCGCAGAACGCTACGCAGGCTGCTAATCCGGCGATGGCGGCACAAACCAGCCCATGGGTATCGTGTCTTCGGCTAGACATGGCACCGTACCCTCCTGTCTTCCAGATTCTTCAAGGCCCTAAGTCATTGGGCAGGAGCCCAATGTTCCACCCCAGACCCAAAAAGCATAGCACAACTCCCGCCGCGCGGGCGGGCGATTTGTGAAACGCCGGGCGCGACGCCGGGTCGCCTCATCCTGGCATGGGCCTTTTTTCAGCGAGACAGTCTTCTCGTGCCCAGCGGGGAGAAACCTCGCTCGCCGGAAGGTCCTGCAGGTGTCGGCCGCTCAGTAAATGGCTTAAGGCTTGGCTGGATCAGCTTGGCTCTTGGCAGGTGCCGCCGCTCCGGAAGTTTCCAGCTCCAGCAGCATCTTTCGGGCTGGCTCCGCCATGCGGCCGTGAGGGTCGGCCTGCACGTAGGACCGCAATTCCGTGTAGGCCTTGTCGTGCTTCTTCCACTTCAAGTAAACGCCCGCCAGTCGCAGGTGGAACTCGGGCGGGACTTGCGGATTGACCTCTTGCGCCTTCAAATAAGCCTTTTCAGCTTGCTCGTAGTTCCCGGACCCGACCTCCGCCAGTCCGAGCTGGTAATAAAGCCGCCATTCATTGGGAAAGCGCCGCAGCCCCAGCTCAAGGGCCGCCGCGGATTTCTTGTATTTCTGTTCCGTGTTTAGAAGGACCGCCAGCAGGACGTAGGCGTCAAGGAACTGCCCATCGCACTTGATCGACTGGTTGAACGCGGATTCCGCCGCCGCGAACTGGCTCTGCCGGGTAAGCGTTTCGCCGAGCGCGGTCTGGGCGCGGGCGTAGCAGGGATCCTCGGTGACCGCCTTCTCCAGATGTGTCCTTGCCTCCGCGAGTTTTCCATCACGGAGCAAACGTGAGCCCTTTTCGTACTCTTTCCTCGCCTGCTTGGGGGCGGCGAGATCCGTTGTGGTCCCGGTCGGCGAGTCCCGGGTTTGGGAATTGACGGGAGCCAGATAGATCGTCGGGCCGCGGGCGAGCTCCACATCCATGTTGACGTTTTGGGTCGCCGTCTGATACCCCTTGGCCGTCACGATGAGGCGGTACGTGCTTGCCGTCAGCTCCTCAAATCGGTAGCGTCCGTTGTCACCCACAAAGCATTGGGCGACGATCACGCCATCCGCACTCTCCAGGCTCACGGTGGTGTCGGGAGGGGGTGACCCGTGACCAATGATGCGCACTTGGCCCTCGAGGTTGCGCGGCTTGCGCGGTGTGTACTCCTGTCCCTGCCCCGAGGCGGGCAGGGACGAGAGCGCGGTCCACACGCCGAGCACGACCAGGGTAAAGCACGCCGCCCAGAGGTTCCGCGCAACTCGGCTGCGCACACGCGCGACACTTCCTGTCTTGCAGGTTCTAAGGCGTATAACGGGATCAGGCGAGGAGCCCAACCTCTCACCCTCGTGGCCCCCAGTATACAACAACTCACGAGGCTCGGCCATGCGGCGTCCGGGGTGCTGAAGGGAACCTGATCTTTCTGGCAGCTAGACGACAGGCTGGAGCTGTTGTAGCATCCCAAAGAGCAGAGGTTGCGGACATGACTTCATGTCGCGCGGGTTTTGCGGCGATGGCTGCCTGCTCCCTCCAGGTTTTGGCGGTTGTAAGCTTGCTCGCAAGGGTTCCTGCCTCACCCGGAGCCGAGCCCGCGGCGCCATTGCGTGAGACCATGCGAGCGCTCTACAAAGGCGACTTTGCGCAAGCGGCCTCGTTGGCGGACAGTTATGTGAAACTTCACCCCAGCGACCCGGCAGGGCTCGTCCTCCTGGCCCGAGCGGACATGGCGCTGGGCCAGTACCCATCGGCCTATCAGGAGCTTCACAAAGCCCTCCGTGCAGACCCCAAGAATATTGATGCGCTTTACTATCTCGCCCAGGTCAGTAAGACCCTCGGCCAGCTTGAATACCAACAATTGATTGCCCTGGCGCCCGATGGGGCGCGCACGCACCAGTTTCTAGCCGAATCCTATTATGCGCAGGGGAACAGCAAGAAGGCCGTGGAAGAATACGAGGCCGCGTTGAAGGCCGATCCCGGCTCACGGGAAGTCTTGTGTGCGCTGGGGGATGTGGAACGCTTGGAACTCAACTATGATCGAGCCATCCGGTTTTACACCCAGGCACTGGAGAAGGGGCCGAACGAATATTGCAGCGTCTACGGCCTCGGGGTGGTTCACCTTCGCCGCCACGAACTACCGCTGGCCATCGAGTATTTCCGACGGGCCGTCAGGTTGCGTCCGGACGTGCCCATTCCCCGGCTTGCCCTTGGAGCCACGTTGCTGCGGACCGGTGACGTTTCCGGCGCGGTAGCGGAGCTGAGGGCCGCCGTCGTCTGCCAGCCGGATTTGCGGCAGGCTTACGCGCTCCTCGCGCGAGCCTACCGGACGCTGGGACAAACCACAGAAGCAGCAGAATCTTTGAAGAAAGCCAAGGAGTTGGAGCAGCGCGAACACGAATACCTGCAAAAAGCGCTTATTCAAGATGACTTGTCCCTGTCGCCTTCGGGCGACACGGATTGAGCGTAGTGACGACCCTACGTTGCCTTGGCGAGATTGAATCCCATGATGGTGATCTAAGATTGCCGCAGCCTTTCTGAAGACGGATGAAAGACTCTAACCCCGTATTTCCGTTCGTCGGAGCGAAACCCCTGGGCTTCGCTGTCCTGGCCCTCCTGATGGCCGTCGAGGCCTCAGGCGGCCAGCGCTCCCCCGCCCGCGGTGGCCCGGCACCGGGCCTCACGCCCCGGCTGGCAGAAGTATTCAACGAGGGTGTCGAGGCCATGAACACGGGCCAATGGGACAGCGCAGAAAAAGCGTTCCTGAAGGTCCTGAACGAGGGTGGGAAGGAGGCTTTTGTCTACAACAACTTGGGAATCGTCTACCAACAACAGGGAAAACGCGAGCAGGCTCTCCGCGAGTTCCGCGAGTCGATCCGTCTCGAACCCGATTATCCCGCCCCCCACGTCCTGATGGGGTCGACCCTGCTGGTGATGGGAAGGTTTGAGGAGGCGACCCGCGAACTCGAGACAGCGGTCAAGCTCCAGCCCCAGGACCCGCTCATCCGCGCGCAGCTGGCCCTAGCCTACCGGGGCAGGCAAGATCTGCCGGGAGTGGTGGAGCAATATCAGGTCGTGCGAGAGCTCGCGCCTCGGGATCCGGAGTATGTCTATCAGTCGGCGAAGGCCTATTTGGATCTTTCGGCATGGTGCTTCCAGCAGATCGTCCACCTTCAGCCCGACTCGGCGCGTGCCTACCAGGCGCTGGGTGAGAATTTCCGCGCCGAAGGGCGAGGGGAGATCGCCGTCCACGCTTTCGAGCGCGCCGCGCAGGCGGACCCGACGCTCCCTGAGATTCATTTGGCGTTGGCGGAGATCTATGCCGAGCAAGGCAAGACCGCGGAGGCTCAGAAAGAAGTCGAGCAGGAACTGGCGATTGTCCCGGAAAGCGCGGCGGCGTTAGCGCTGAAGAAGAAACTTAACCCGCATCAGGACTCAACGCCACCGTGAGTTGCCAGCGAGGACTAGGCGGGGAGGGGCGCCCCCCGCCCCCGCAGTTTGGCCGGCGGGTGCATGCCAGCGAAACCCTTCGGTCTGTGCCCATCTCTTTCACGGGGCGTCTCACGGCAAGCGGGAGGCGAGAGCCTTGGCACGAGCCAGGGCTTCGGAGGCAGCCGCGAGGTTGGCGTAGCCGGCGAGGTAGCGGCCCTTGCGGAAAAAGCACGCGCGGCCGAGGTACGGGTCGTTGGCCTCGAAAGCTTCGTCGGCGACTTGGGCGGGCGTGGGCTCCGTGAAGCGGTCCCGCAATTGGTTGAGAGCTGCCGCGGCGGAGGCGGGTGTCTCCTCGGTTACAATGAATGCCTTCCCCTGCTCGTATTGGGCCACATACCCGCGCTTGAGCGCGCGCAGGCCGAGAACGCTTTCAGGAACCATGCGCACAGAAACCTGTTTCTCAATTGGGAACCATGAGACGGTCTCCGGCGGCGTGGTGCGGCCGCCGATCCGTTTCTCGATCGCCGCCCCAAAGGCTTGCAGCGCGGTTGTATGGTCCTTTTCGAGGGTGGCGATCAATTCAACGTAGTGCCTACCTTTCGAGAATGCGGCTCGCTGGGGTTGGATCTGGCCGCCCATGCCGATCGCTGCAATCGGCTGGCGCGGATCGAGACGCGCGAGAAAGAGGCCGTAAGCTCCCTCCGGGTCGGCCATCTCCGAGACATCAATCACCATGGTATCATCGCCGGACTTGCAGGTGAGGTGCTGCATCCGGACGAAGTCGTAGATGAGGTATCCTTCCGCGCCCCCGTCCAGGTACTCAAATAGATTGTCCGCCTGGAAAGTGCGCAAC
>JAIQGH010000135.1 GCA_020072655.1 Terriglobia bacterium
CTGAAGCTGGCCGCGCTGGCGTTCGAGCTCCAGCTCGCGAATCCGGTTCAGCCGCTCCTCGAGCGCCACGATGGTAGGCACAACCTCGCGCGAGGCCAGACGCCTCATCATCTTCTCGACCTCCTCGCGGACGATCTCCTCCGCCCAGACGGCTTCCCGCTCGCGCTGCTTTTTGTTGGCGTCCACGACCTGCCCAAGGTCGTCGATGTCGTAGACGAAAGCGTTATCGAGCTCGTTGACCGCTGGGTCAATATCCCTCGGCACGGCAATATCCACGAAAAATATGGGCCGGTTCTTGCGCGTCGCCAGCAGCTTTTCCACCTGGTCCTTGTTGAGGATGAAGTGCGGGGCGCCGGTCGAGCTGATGACGATATCCGCCTTGGCGACGTGCTCGAGGAGATGGTCGAACTGGATGGCCGTGCCGTGAAAGGCTGCGGCCAGCTCGACGGCGCGCTCGTGGGTGCGATTGCTCACGAAGATGGCGCTCGCGCCGCTGCGCAAAAGGTGTTTGGCGGCGAGCTCGCTCATCTTACCGGCGCCAATCACGAAGATCGTTTTGCCGGCGAGGCTGCCGAAGATTTTCTTGGCGAGTTCGACCGCGGCGTAAGAGATGGAAACCGCGGCGCTGCCGATCGCCGTATCGCGGCGGACCCGCTTGGCAACGGCGAAAGCCTGCGTTGCCACCTCGCTGAGCGGGCCGTTCAAGGCCCCCGCCTCGCGCGCGAAGGCGTAAGCGCGCTTCATTTGCCCCAGGATCTGAGGCTCGCCGACCAGCATCGAGTCGAGGCTGGAAGCCACGCGGAAGAGATGATGGACGACCTCCTCCTGACGATACCAATACAAGTACCGCTCGTACGGCGCGAAATCACAACGGTGATAGTCGGCCAAGAATTGGCGCAGCACCGGCTCGGCGTTGATTTCCTCCCGGCTGCTGACGACCGCTTCCACGCGGTTACAGGTCGAAAGAAGCAACGCTTCGAGGATGCCTTCGCGATGCGCGAGGTCGGCCGCCGCCGCCCCCAGGCGCGCTTCGGGAATGTTCATCCGTTCGCGCACTTCCACTGGTGCGGTGCGATGGTTCATTCCGACGAGGAGAAGATTCATAGCAAGAACAGGGACTAGGGATTAGGGGCTAGGGACTGGGGATTGGCGAAGCCCGTACCCAGCCCGAAGTCCCGGCGGTCGAAACTCGAAATCAGAAAATCGAAACTGGAAATTCGAAATTGGAAAATCGAAACTCGAAATCCGTTCCCCAATCTTTCCATCCTCTTTCCCGAAACCCGAGCCCCGAGTCGCGAGTCCCGAGCCCCGTCTTCCATCTACCGCCTACCGCTCTTACGGGCTGGAGCCAAACTGCGGCAGATACCCGTGCGGGCCGCTCAGAACGCTGACGCCCAGAAAAGTCACCATGATTGCGGCGAAGGCGAACACGGCGACGTAGGCGCTCCGCCGGCCGCGCCAAGTGCCGCTCAGCCTGGTCGAAAAGAGCACCAGATAAATCAGCCAGGTGACCAGCGAGGCCAGGATCTTGGGATCGAGTTGCCAAGGCCCGGTCCATTTCCGGCTGGCCCAGACAAACCCCGTCAGGATGCCGAGCGTCAGAAACGGCAGCCCAAAGATCAGCGAGTGCGAATAAAGGTTGTCACAGACTTCGAGCGAGGGCAGCCGGTAATAGAAGGCGCGCGGCTTCTTGGATTTCAGCTCCCGCTCCTGGATCAGATACATGAGGGCTGCAACGAAGGTCAGCAAGAAAGCCGTATAGCCGAGGAAGATGGAAGCGATATGGACCAGCAGCCATCCGCCCCGGAAGGCAGGGTTGTTGAAGTCTCGCTCCGGGCGCAGCGCGGAGATCAGCGTCAGCACGAAGACCAGCGGCAGCATGAAGACGCCGAGGGCCGGAATGCGGTAGCGGAGGTAGACAAAGAAAAAGGCCGCCGTGGCGAGAAAAGAGAAAAATGAAAGCGCGCTGCGGACGTCAAACACGGGCAGCCGGTGAATCGCCGAGGCTACAACGCCCAAGGCGGCGGCGTGCGCGGCCAGCCCCAAGCCAAGCGCTCCGAGCGCCGCGGGGGGCAGGGCCGGCCGCCAGCGAGTCAGCGAGGGAATGGTAAGAGCGATCCCCAGCGCGTACAGGAAAAGCGCCAGCCCCAGCAGGATGGTTTGCATAAAGGCCTCTGCGGTTGCCGCCAAAATAAACATTATAGCATTCCCGTCGCGCCCCCTCGCCCCCGCGCGAGCGAGGCATCCTGATGCGCTTCATTGGGGTGATCCACGGGCAGGCTTCCCGTGCCACGTCTCGGGGCGCCATTTGCCGGGCTGAAGCCCGGCGCTACACGTCTTTCTCTGTGGACTCTGAGCTACCACCGACTCTATGATGAGGAATTCCGAAAGAATGCTTGAAGGGCAGCGCGAGGAGCCGAGTATGGAACCACCCAAGGACTATCTGATCGACATGGACGGCGTTCTGGTCACCGGAACCAACATCGTTCCCGGCGCGGACAAATTCCTCGAGCGCCTCAAGGCCCGCGGCGCCAAGTACCTGGTGATGACCAACAACCCGCGCTTCACGCCGGGCGACCTTTCCCATCGTTTGCAGTGGATCGGCCTGGACATTCCTCCCGATTGCATTTTCACGTCGGCGCTGGCCACCGCGCGCTTCCTGCAATCCCAGGATCCGCAGGGCACGGCCTTCGTGATCGGCGAAAGCGGATTAACCGAGGCGATCCATGATGTCGGCTACGTCATCACCGACCGTGAGCCGAAATACGTGGTGCTGGGCGAGACGAACAGCTATGACTTCGAGGAGATCACGAGAGCCATTCGCTTCGTCAGCGCGGGCGCGCACTTCATCGCCACCAATCCCGACCCCTCGGGGCCTGCCGAGGACGGGCTGGTCCCGGCCTGCGGAGCCATGGCGGCGATGATCGAGCGAGCCAGCGGCGTGAGCCCGTTCTTCGTCGGCAAACCCAATCCGCTGATGATGCGCATTGCCCTCAAGTACCTGGGATCGCACTCGGAGAATACCATCATGATCGGGGATCGGATGGATACCGATATCGTGACCGGCATCGAAACTGGTCTCGAGACGATCCTCGTCCTCACCGGCGTGACGCGCGAGGCGGATGTGCGCCGCTTCCCCTACCAGCCAACACGCATCGTGAAATCAATTGCGGACGTTGAGCCCTGAACGTGCCACGCATGGTGTCACCAGGGCGCAGGTTCTGTGCCCTATGCCCCGCTGTCATGCTGAGCCCTTCGCTTGTCATCCTGAGCGCAGCGAAGGATCTCCGCATTTCGCTCAGGGTAGACTCCGCGAAGCGTCTCCGCATTCGAGAAATCGAACAAATACCGAGATTCTTCGTCGCCTTCGGCTCCTCAGAATGACAGGCAGCGCGAGCGGCGCCAAGAGGCGGTTGCCCTTACACCGCGCGCAGGGCGAGGGCCGCGCGGGGATTCTTGACGGTAAGGGTACGGGTGTCGGCCTTGGACGCGCCGGCTTTGCGCAAGGCGGGAAGGAAGCCGGTAAAAAGGAAATCGTAGCCGCGGAAATCTCCGCCGTGCGGCTCGCCGACGTGGTACCAGCCGGCGTCCTGAGAGATCAGGACGCGGTGGAGCTGGCCCGCGCGCTTCATGTGCATCACCAAGTCAACGTGCTGCGCAAGTGTTTCCAGCGCAATGCCGTCAAATTCCACCCAGGCCCCGAGCTTGGCGGCGCGCTCGTGGAGGGCGGCATCCTTCTCCTTCTGCGCGTGGGCCCAGATGAAATCAGAGGCCTCGACGCCTTCCGCTTTCAGCACCTCCAACTGCGCCATGGCCGCCGCGCCGTCGGGGGTGTGCGAGACGATGGCGAGGCCCGTCCGCCGGTGACAGCGGGCCGCCGCCCGCACCAGCTTCTCATCGACGGCGGAGAGCGGCGCCGCGTCCACGCCAATCTTCATGATGCCTGGCCGGATATTATCCGGAGGTAGGCCGTCCTCGAATTCCCGCGCCCAGCCGAGAGCGATTTCGTCGGCAGTCTCCCGCGCCACGAACGCCGGAAGGTATTTGCCCTTCCCCGCGCCGTAGAAGCCGGTGCAGGTGAGCACGTTCAAGCCCGTCGCTTCCGCGAGGCGCCGCAGCAGCCGCGCGTCCCGCCCCAGAAATGCGGGCGTGCAATCGACAAAGGTCTGGCCGCCCGCGGCCTTGAGCTTTTCGAAATGCGGCAGCGCCACGCGGAAGACTTCCTCCGGATCGTAGCGGCTGGGATTGATCTGGTCGGCGCCGACAAAGTCTACGAGCACGTGCTCGTGCACCAACGTCTGTCCCAGCCGGCTCGCCGGAATCGCTCCGCGCACGGTGACGACGCGTGGCTCGTCTTTACCGCGCGCGAGTAGGCGCCCCGTAGCTGCGCCCGTTACTCCGACCGCCACGATCTTCAGGAATCCCCTTCGCCTCATGATGAGAGAGTATCCTCCCGTGTCCCCCATTTCGCAACCATTAGCTGTAGTAGCCAGGTAGGAGCACGCCACGGTTCGGGCACACTCACGGTTCGACTTACCGCTCACCGCCCCCCGTTCGACTTCGCTCGCCGGAATCTCAATTGACACCTGACTCATTCACGAGTAAAGTCCCGGTACGAACTGGTAAGCCAGACACAACCAAGGAGACTGCAATGCGCCGTCCGCGCTTCCTTGCGGCGTCCCGGTGCTCCCTCGGGGCCGGCGTCGTTGTTGCGGGCTCATTGTTCGTACTCTCGTTTTCTGGCGTCACGAAACAATCGCCGCCCAATCATGCGGCTCTCCAAACGCCGTTGAATCCCCTCCTTGCACGGCTTGGTTGCGCAGACTTGTTCTGTGAGTCTGCGGGTTGTGATCGCCGATCCTCACGAGCCGCAGAGCTAGACACCAACTCTGCCCTACCTTGCCCGAGCCCCCGATTGGCCGCCTCCTACGGCCGGCTGCCGCTGGCCTTCGAGGCGAATCGCGGTCAAACCGCCGGCGGGGTCAGGTTCCTCTCCCGCGGGCGCGGGTACGCGCTCTTCCTAACGGGCAATGAGGCCGTCCTCGCGCTGAAAAGCGCCAGTCGAGAGTCAAGAGTCGAAAGCCGAGAGTGGAAAGCCGAAAATCGAAACTGGAAACTCGGAAATCGAAACCCGAAATTCGAAAATCGAAACTGGGAACTCAAAAATCCAAAATCGGCAAAATCCTTCCGCCTCCTTACGCCCCTAGCGGACTACGGAGAGCCGGCAACGGACGGCTTTGCTTCGCCAATCGCCAATCTTCAATCATCAATCGACAATTCCGGCGCCCCGGACGTTCTCCGCCTGAAGCTGGTCGGTACAAATCCTAAGGCCAAGGTTGTGGGCCTGGACGAATTGCCGGGAAAGAGCAACTACTTCATCGGCAACGACCCCAAGGAGTGGCGCACCAACGTTCCAAACTACGCCAAGGTGAAGTACGAGGACATCTACCCGGGCATCGACCTCGTGTACTACGGCAATCAAGGCCGCATGGAGCACGATTTTGTTGTCGCGCCCGGTGCCGACCCACGCATCATCCGCTTCGCGATAGAAACTGGAAATCGGAAATTCGAAACTGGAAAATCGAAAATCGGCTCGCGAGATCCGAGCCCCGAGTCGCGAGTCCCGAGTCCCCAGGCCGTCCGCATCGACCCGAGCGGCGACTTGGTGATTCCCACGGAAAGCGGCGACGTCCGCCTCCTCAAGCCCTTCGTCTATCAACCAACGACCGCCGCGGCCAATCCAAAATCCAAAATCGCAAATCCAAAATCGCTTGACGGTCGTTTCGTTCTCCTGGCGGAAAACCGCGTCGGGTTCAAGGTGGACGGGTATGACCGAACCCGGCCCCTCGTCATCGACCCGGTCCTCAACTACACCACCTACCTCGGAGGGACCGACGACGATACCGCCTACGGGATTGCCGTCGACGCTTCCGGCCATGCCTATGTGACGGGCTGGACCTACTCCACCGACTTTCTCACTGCCAGCCCTCTCCAACCCGCCAACACTGGTGTCTACGACGCCTTTGTGGCCAAGTTGGACGCGGCGGGCTCGACCCTGGTCTACTCCACCTACTTGGGCGGTGCCGATTTTGACAGGGGGGCGGGCATTGCGGTGGACGCGGCGGGCAACGCCTATGTCACGGGCTGGACCATGTCGACGAACTTTCCCACTGTCAACCCCCTTCAACCCGCCAACGCCGGCTCCAGAAACGCCTTTGTGGCCAAGCTGAACACGGCGGGCTCGGCCCTGGTCTATTCCACGTACCTGGGAGGCAGCAACTACGACGAGGGCGCCGGCATTGCCATAGACGGCTCAACGGCCGTATATGTGATTGGGCTAACGGCCTCGACCGATTTCCCCACTGCCACCCCCCTCCAGGCTGCCAACGCCGGTGGCACGTTTGACGCCTTTGTGACGAAGCTAAATGCCGCCGGCACGGCGCTGGTCTACTCGACTTACCTGGGCGGCAACCATTACGACGTCGGCTACGGGATTGCGCTGGACACGCTGGGCAACGCCTGCGTAACGGGAGCCACGGACTCCACCGACTATCCCCTCGCCAGCCCTCTCCAACTCGTCAACGCCGGGGACTTTGACGCGTTTCTGACGAAGGTAGATAACGCAGGTTCGGCCCTAGTCTATTCCACCTACCTCGGGGGCAGCGGTCGCGATAAGGGTAACGCAATTGCCGTGGACGCGGCAGGCAACGCCTACGTGACGGGAGAGGCCTACTCCACTGATTTTCCCACTGCGAACCCTTTCCAAGGCGTCAACGCTGGCGGCTACGACGCCTTTGTGGCCAAGTTAAATAGCGCGGGCTCGGCCCTGGTCTATTCCACCTACCTTGGCGGCAGCAACGACGATTATGGTCATGGGATCGGCGTGGACACTTGGGGCGACGCCCACGTCACGGGTTGGACCTCCTCGACCGATTTCCCCACCGCCAACCCCCTGCAGTCCCCTACTGGTGGTGCCAATACTACGGACGCTTTTGTGTCCATGCTGAACGCGCCGGGCTCGGCGTTAGTCCACTCCACGTACTTGGGCGGGTCGGAGAACGATTGGGGTTACGGGATTGCCCTTGATACGACCGGCGATGACTACGTCACGGGCGGCACCTACTCCAACCCCCAGCCAATATTCCTTGTCAGCCAGGACGCCTTTGTCACCAAAATCACCTTCGCTCCGGAGGCCACACTGTCTCCGGCTTCCCTGACCTTCGCCAGTCAACTCGTGGGCACCACCAGTGCCGCGCGGACGGTAACGCTCACCAACACTGGCGGCAAAGCATTTACGATCAGCGGCATCACGATTTCCGGCGCGAATGCTGGAGACTTTGCCGAAACCCACGACTGTGGCTCAAGCCTTGTGCCCCTGGGGAATTGCGCGATCAAGGTCACCTTCACTCCCAGCGACATCGGCGGCCGCAGCGCCACGCTCACGATCACGGACAGCGCGCCAGGGAGCCCACACACGGTGGCCCTTTCGGGCAGGGGGGTGAATCCTGCTATAGTCCCGGCAGTCGGTGGGTCCACGACGGCAATCGTGGATGCCGGCGGGACAGCCATCTACAACCTGAGTCTGGTGCCGAACGGGTTTGAGGGCACGGCGACGCTGGCTTGCGCCTGGAAGAGCGCTCAGCCGCGCGGCACGAATTGCACCCTGTCGCCGACCTCGGTGGACCTGGATGGCGTCCATCCGGCGCCCTTTACGGTCCAGGTGACGACCACAGCTCGCGCGCTGGCGACCCCAATGCAAGCGCCGCCCACAGCCGGAGCGGATTGGGGACGGCGAGCGGTGCCGCTCCTCCTGGCGCTGGTAACGATAGCCATGCTGGCGGCTGTCGCGGTGCTCGATGAGCGCCGAAATCAAGCCGCAACGCAGAGCTACGCTCCGCGCCAACCGGCGGCATATGCCCCGATGGATCGGGGCGCTACGGTTCTGCTCGTGGCAGGGGCACTGCTGGTTGTCCTGCTCTGGGCAGCCTGCGGGGGCCCAGGCGGAGCGGTAGGAGGAGCCGGAGGGGCAGGGGGAAGCGCAGCGGCAGGTGCCGGGGGAGGTGGAGCAACAGGGGCAGGCGGAGGGGGAACGGGAGGGGCAGGAGGTGGGGGAGGGACCGGTGGAGGGACTCCGCCGCCAGCCACGAACCCTAACGGAACGCCCGCCGGCACCTACACCTTGACCGTCACCGCCACGACCGACGTCGGGATCCTTGCCGTCGACCTGACGCTGCAGGTCAGATAGCCGCGCCGCCACGGGGGTAGCCACGACGGCCGCCCTGTGTCGTCGTGGGCTTTTGCCGCAGTAGGGGCAATTCATGAATTGCCCCTACGGCAAAAAATCAAGAAGAGCCCACGACGAATCAGGCCCGCGATTCGTCGTGGCTACGATCTGCCAGGATCCACAAGAGGACGGTCCGGGGTTGGAAGTGAAGCGCCGAGTACTGCCGGGGACAAATCGCCGGAGCCGGTTCTTCAAACCCCTGCTGCAGAATGAAGTTGCGTTTAACTCGCTCCTGCATTGTCCATGTGCTCCCACCCCGCGTAAGGGGAATCTCCAAGAAATATACTCCTAAGCGAGTGGCGGTCAAGGGGGTAGATCGTTCACTCGGCGAGCGGCTTGCGGAAAGCCAAAGCACCGCTTGTCCGGCGCAGCCCAAAGCGTGTAACCGCCGGACTAACCACATCGGAGGCGGCATGGCACAACGGAGGGGACACCCGAGTTCCCATCCAGCATCCGGTGAATGCAGCGGCGAGGTCCTCATCGCCGAGAATGCTAGGAAAACGCGGGTGGGCATACCGTAGGGACTGGCCGCGTCGTCGACGGTGCGTTCCGTATCTCGGAGAAACACTCCCCACCGAGAAAAAAACAAACCATTCCAGGGTTTCCGAGCTCACTTTTTGCTTGACATGATTTGTCTGCGGAAGCAGACTGTTTGTCGCAGGGCTAATCAAAATTGTATCTCGATGTTGCACGCGTGGGGGAATCACTCTCAAAGAGCCCCCTGTGGAGCAGCAATGGAGATGTGTACATGAGGAGAAGACTTCTCTCTCTGATCCTTGCATCCCTCTTCGCCCTGGTTGTCGTGGCGGGCCTCATACTCGCCCGCGCCGAATCCTCTACCTGGGATTCCTCGGACGATGAAGCCCAGGAGGACTTGATCAACCTGGAGTTGGCAGTTTCCTCACTACCCACGCCGCGGACGCTTCCACAGGAGAGGGTGGAAATAATCTCCGGAGAGTTAGCCCCCAACGCCGCTGTACGTCCCGCTTCGTACTTTGCCTCGTCTTGTGGTGTTCCCGCAGAACATGGCAAGGATCTCCTAGCCTTCATCGAAGTCTGTACGACCTAAAAGTCGGCTGTCCTTCGCCTACAAATCATCCCGTGCCATTGAACGAGCAGGTGACCGAGGGCATTTCGGCCCAGGATCCGGCCAGCGCACTTTGGTTTGTAGGGGGATCCCTACGGGTGATAGGCCTCGTGCGTGGTGCCTCAAAAAATTCCGAAAAAGGAGAGTTGAAATGACATTGTTGCGACCCGACCCCACATTCTATCCGTCTCCCCGCATGGCCATGGAGGCCCCGGCGGAGAAGTTGGCGTACCTGGCTCTGCTCAACCCGAAACTGGCCGGGAAACCCGACGCGATCGCGGTGGTGGACGTTGACCCGGCGTCCAAAACTTACAGCCAAGTGGTCGGTCGAGTGGACATGCCCAACGCCGGCGACGAACTCCACCACTTTGGCTGGAACGCTTGTAGCTCCTGCCTCTCGCCGTACGCTCCTCACGCCCACATGGAGCGCCGGTATCTGATCGTCCCAGGCATCCGGTCTTCGAGGATTCACATCATCGACACGAAACCCGATCCTCGCCATCCCAAGATCGTCAAAGTAATCGAGCCCGAAACGGTGGCCAAACGAGCTCATTATTCGCGCGTCCACACCGTCCACTGCGGCCCCGACGGGATCTACATCAATGCGCTCGGCTCCCCCGCCGGTGACGGTCCAGGAGGCATCTTCCTGATGGACCCCGAAAGCTTCGAGGTGCTCGGGCAATGGGAACTGGACCGCGGCCCCCAATATTTGGCCTACGACTTTTGGTGGCATCTGGGCTGCGACACCATGGTCACCAGCGAGTGGGGGACCCCCCAAATGGTCGAGAATGGCCTGAACCCGGAGATTCTCCTGAAGGGCGGTTACGGCCACTCCATCCACTTCTGGGACCTGCGGCGACGTCGCCATCAACAGGCTCTTGACCTGGGCTCCGAGAACCAGATCGCCCTGGAACTGCGCCCGGCTCATGATCCTTCTCGCGCCTATGGCTTTCTGGGAGTCGTGACTTCGTTGAAGGATCTTTCCGCTTCCATCTGGCTCTGGCACCGCGGAGAAGGCAAGAACGGCGACTGGTCGATCCGCAAGGTCATTGAAATCCCGGCGGAGCCGGCCGATCCCGACCAATTGCCACCCATGCTCAAGGGTTTCAAAGCTGTTCCGCCCCTGGTCACCGATATCGACCTCTCTGTGGATGATCGCTTCCTCTACGTTTCCTGCTGGGGAACGGGTGAATTCATCCAGTATGACGTGAGCGATCCGTTCCATCCCCGAAAGACCAGTTCGGTACACCTGGGCGGCATCGTACGGCGCGCCGCGCATCCCAAAAAGCCGAAGCAGCCGCTCAACGGCGGCCCGCAGATGGTGGAACTCAGCCGCGATGGTAAACGCATCTACTTTACCAACTCGCTCTACGCTTCCTGGGACGAACAGTTCTACCCCGACGGAATCCGGAGCTGGATGGTGAAGCTTGACGCCAAGCCGGAGGGCGGAATGGAGTTTGACGAGAATTTCTTCCTGGAGTTCGACGGGATGCGCAGCCATCAGGTGCGCCTGGAGGGCGGCGACGCTTCCTCCGACTCCTACTGCTACCCATCATGAACGAAACGATGTCGTGGCCCTGGGCGGCGCTGTTCGCGCTCGGGGCTTATCACGGAATCAATCCGGGGATGGGCTGGCTCTTTGCGGTCGCCCTGGGGATGCAGGAGAAAAGCTCCCGGGCGGTCTGGCGAGCCTTGGGGCCGATTTCGGTCGGCCACGCGCTGTCCATCGGTGTGGTGGTGATGATGGCAGGCCTGATCGAGGCCGTCCTGCCGCTCAGCGCATTGAAGATGCTGACGGCGGGCACACTTTTTGCCCTCGGCCTTTACCGCTTGTTTCGCCATCGTCACCCCCGCTGGGGCGGGATGCAGGTCGGCTTCGGCGACCTCACCATCTGGTCGTTCCTGATGGCCAGCGCGCACGGGGCTGGCCTCATGGTGCTCCCCATTCTCTTCCGCATGCCGGGCAACGGCGTCGAGGTGGCTACATCCGGCATGAACCATCACCAGCACCTGATGAGCACTATGGGGGGAACATCAACGGATCTGACAGCGGTGCTCGTTCACACGTTGGGGTATCTGGTGTTCACGGGCCTTGTGGCCTGGATCGTCTACAGGAAGCTGGGACTCGGTCTGCTGCGCAAGGCCTGGCTGAACCTGGACCTGATCTGGGCCGTGGTTCTGATGATCACTGGCTTTTTCGTGGTACTAGTCTAGAGGTCTCCTGCCGGTGAACTCCCGCCATGGGTTCACAGGATGCTTATGTATGATTTTGGCCGTCACGGCCTAATGAGGCAGACGAACTTTCACCTAGGAGGAGCGGACATGGCTATCGCTTGCCCCGTTGACTTGGACACGCAGCAGTTGCGTTCCGAAGTTTCCAAAATCTATTCGAGGGTCGTCGCTGATCCCGACGGGGAGTTTCATTTTCACCGCGGGCCGGCCTATGCGGCAGAATTCCTCGGCTACAATTCCGAGGAATTGGCTACCCTCCCGGCAGAAACCACAGCAGCCTTCGCGGGGATGGGCAACCCTCACCGCATCGGTTCGATCCGCGCCGGCGAAACCGTGCTGGACATCGGTTGCGGGGCGGGGATGGATCTATTACTCGCCGCGCGCCAGGTGGGGCCAACAGGCAGAGCCATTGGCGTCGACATGACAGACTCGATGGTCGAGCGCGCGCGGTCCTCGGCACGCGCCATCGGTCTCGCTCAGGTGGAAGTACGCAAAGGCGATGCCACGTCTCTGCCGGTCGAGAGTGCGAGCGTGGACGTGGTGATCTCCAACAGCGTGCTCAACCTCGTGCCCGAAAAGGAACGCGCCTTCGATGAAATCGTACGCGTGCTCAAGCCCGGTGGCCGCTTGCATCTGGCTGACATCCTTCTCGATGTGGAGCTCTCCGAAGACACCCGGCGGGATATCGACCTCTGGACGGGTTGAATCGCTGGCGCTCTGCCGGAGGCAGAGATGATCGACGTGCTCAATCGACGGGGGTTTGAAGAGGTTTGCATTCTGGAACGTTTTGATTCCTTTCGGGCAACGTCGAAGGAAGCCACGGCCAGAAAATACGGCGTGCGCGGTGCCAACATCTTCGCGCGGAAACCGGAGTAATGCGATTCAACATAACTCAACAAATCACTCAGAAGGGGGCGAAAGATGTCTTTGCAGCAGGCAGTCGAACAACTGAAGGGGCAATTCCGCGGCCAAATCCTGACGCCTTCCGATGAGGGCTACGAGGCCGCGCGGAAAGTGTACAACGGCATGATCGACAAGCGGCCGGGAGCGATCGCGCGTTGCGTGGACGTGGCCGACGTGATCGCCGCTGTCCGCGCCGCTCGCGAACAGGATGTGTTGGTAGCGATTCGCGGCGGCGGACACAACGCCGGCGGACTCGGTATCTGTGATGATGGCTTGGTGATTGACCTTTCCCGGATGCGCGGCGTGCGGGTCAACCCGGCGGCACGCACGGTGCGCGCCGAGGGGGGGTGCACCGGTGCCGCCGTGGATCACCCCACGCACGCCTTCGGGATGGCCACACCGACCGGAACGGTTTCCACTACGGGGATTGCAGGCCTTACGCTGGGTGGTGGGATTGGCCACTTGAGCCGGGCCTACGGGCTGACCATCGACAATTTGCTGGCCGTGGACGTGGTGCTCGCCGATGGCAACTTCGTCACCGCCAGCGCGGAGGAGAATCCCGACCTCTTCTGGGCGGTGCGCGGCGGTGGCGGCAATTTCGGAGTCGTTACGTCATTCAAATTCCGCCTGCACCCAGTGAAGATGGTGAGCGCAGGGCCGACGTTCTGGCCAGTCGACCAGACACCACAGGTCATGAAGGCTTACCGCGAATTCATCACGCAGGCACCCGAGGACGTGAGCGGCTTCTTCGCATTCCTCCATGTGCCTCCCGTGCCCTTGTTTCCCGCGCACCTGCATAACCAGAAGGTGTGTGCTGTGATCTGGTGCTCGACGGCTGCCCCCGAGAAGGCGGACAGGGCCACGAAAGCC
>JAIQGH010000136.1 GCA_020072655.1 Terriglobia bacterium
GGGCCCTGGCCTAGGCGGCGGACCCGACCCCGCGGCCGCCGAAGCGCCTGCTCCGCCAGGATGAAGCAACCAGAGGGGAGTTTCATAGAACCAGCTCGTAACCCGACGCGCCTAAAACGCCGGTTATCACACAGACTCTAAAGGGCGGCGCTACACTGTACGCAGCGTGGCTTGGCAAGGTAAAATCGCCACGGCGTGCCGCCTACGGTGTGGTGCCGCACTGCAGCGCCGGGCTTCAGCCCGGCATCGTGGCGAGTACCCGACGTGTCGCCCTCCCGGCAAGGCCGGGACAGGTTCCGGGCGGCGCTACACGGCAGCACTACTTTATTGAGTCAACGCCTCAAAGCCGAAGCGCTACTTGTCGTGACGACCATGATCTGGGGCTCGACCTTCGTGGTCGTGAAGGGAGCCCTGCGTGACGCCTCGCCGCTGCCCTTTATCTCTATCCGCTTCATACTCGCGGGAGCGTTGCTCTTCCTGGTGCTGCGCGGCGGCTGGATGAGTGCTCGCACCCTCGCGCGCGGTTTCGTTCTGGGGGTCTTCCTTTTCGCGGGCTACCTGCTGCAAACCAGCGGGCTGCTCTACACCACACCTTCCAAGTCAGCCTTTATTACTGGCTTCGCTGTCATCCTGGTGCCGTTTATGCAGACCTTGTACGGCTTCCGCCTGCGAAAGGCCACCGTCGTCGGAGCATTGTCGGGTCTGCTCGGGATCTATTTTCTCGTGCTGCCCTCCGGCCTGCACGCCGTCAATCACGGCGATCTTCTTACGTTGGTTGGCGCGGCTTGTTTCGGCCTGCACATCGTCCTAGTGGGGAGCTACACGCGACGCTTCTCCTTTCGCCATCTGGTCCCGGTCCAGATTCTGACCGTCGGGCTGCTCGCTGCCTTCGCTTGGCCGCTGGGGCTCCGAGGCAGGCTGAATTGGACGGTGGCGCTCGTCGGGGCGATTCTGCTGACGGCTGTGCTGGCCACGGGATTCGCGTTCGCCGTGCAGAATTGGGCGCAGCAGTTCACGCCGCCCGCGCATACAGCGCTCATCTTCGCCCTCGAGCCGGTTTTCGCCGCGCTCACCTCCCGGATTGTCATGGCGGAGCATTTCGGCGGGAAAATCGTTCTTGGCTCGGCGCTGATCTTGGGTGGGATGGTCGTGTCGGAGTTGTGGGGCGGATCGTCTCCTTCGCCAATCGAGGGTTAGGCTTGGCGCGTCGGCGGGATGAGACTCCGCGTCCCGTGGGGAACCCGATCGGTTTGGGTTTCGATAGGATTCACCTGCGGCCGACTATCCGGGCAGCCGCACCCGCACGCAGTACCGATCTACCGTAAATTCGTGCCGAGTTGGGGAGATTTGCCACACTCTATCCGGGCAGCCAAGGAAGCGGCTCACGAAAAGCTATCGCGGACGGCGAAACAGCAGTGGAAATCGGATAACCTGTCCATGTGCTGTCAATTGACCGCCGTCAGGTGATAGTTAGATGGATGGCAAATACGAGCGCCAAAGCACGGAAACGCGGCCGGAACTCCTCCGCTGCTTCGAAGTTCTTACACGGCGTGTAAATCTTTCCTATTCAGTTGATTGCGCTCGTGAGTGGGCAACCTCGATCATACCCCAGGCATCAGCACAGGCTGAGCGCGTCAGGGTCAGGGCTGGCACGTCCAGCATTGGGGTCAGGGAAATTAAGCACGTAGTCTGTGATCCGGCGCGTGGAATAGTCCGACGATGACAGACGGGAAGGACGTTCCGACTGAGAATAGTGAGAATCACCAGAAGGAGGAGGGAACCAATGAGAAGATCTTTGACCGTCCTTGCATCAGTCGTTGCTCTGGCTTGCCTTTCGGGTGCTCCACTGTGGGCGCAGCGAGGCGGTGGCCACGGTGGCGGCATGGGCGGTGGTACGGGCGGAGGAATGGGCGCGAGCGCAGGACGCGGCGCCTCCGAGAGCGCCGGCCCAGGAATGGATCGGGGGCGCGGCATGTCCAGTATGCGGATGAGCACCAGCGGCAGGAATGCTCCCGTTGAGAGGCTTTCCGACAACACTCACCTCTCATCGAAGCTGCAGTCGTTGCTGCCTGCCGGGGCGAATCTTCAAGACGCCGCGGCCGGGTTCAAGAACCTGGGCCAGTTCGTCGCCGCTGTCCACGTCTCGCACAACCTCGGGATTCCGTTTGATCAACTCAAGGCCAAGATGACCGGGCCGAATTCGGTCAGCTTGGGGAAAGCGATCCATGAACTGAATCCGAACGTGAAGGCCAAGGCAGAGGTGAAAAAGGCAGGGAAGCAGGCGGACCAGGATTTCCGTGAGAGCGAGAATCAATCGTAAAAGCAAACCTCGACTGTGATGGTCAGGCGACCTGTTGGGGAAGCTGTGGGACCTCTCGGCCCGGCAGCGGCGCCTGATCATCGTGCTTTTTCACGTGACCTTCTGAGGCGGCCGAATCACCGGGCTTCGAGGGAGTTGCGCAGGGGCAGGGCCGATTGCTAACACGGCGTGGACTTCTCGCGTCCAAAGGAGTGTATAATGGAGTATAACCGGTGGCAGGGGCCGGGGCAAAGATAAGGAGAAAGAGGATCGGATGACAACGAATGGGCGTCGTTTTCTGCCAGCCATAGTCGTTAGCGCGACGCTGGCATTAGGGATTCTAATTGGGACGCTAGTTTCCAACGGCGTGCGTGCGGCAAGGCCAGGAGGAGGTGGGGCACCCGGCGCGGCGCTATTGTCTCCACCCTCGCCCGTCGAGCTCTCCAATTCGTTTTCACGCGTTGCCGAAAAGGTTGAGCCGGCGGTCGTGAACATCAACACGGAATCCGCGAGCCGAGCCTGGGTTCGGGCGTCATCCTCGACAAGAATGGCTACATCCTGACCAACTATCACGTCGTGATGCAGTCGGGTGAAGACAGACCTGTGGACCGCATTCGCGTTCAGCTTCACGGCGAGGACACCGGCCCTCGCAGTGGCTACGAGGCCAAGATCATCGGCAAGGACAGGTGGACGGATCTGGCTGTGATCAAGATCGATGCTGGCCGGTCTCTTGCTTACGCGGAGTTCGGTGATTCCGACTCGATGCACGTGGGCGACTGGGTTTTGGCGATCGGCAGCCCCTTCGGGCTCGACTCGACGGTCACGGCGGGCATTCTGAGCGCCAAGGGGCGCGATATCGAAGGTGGGCCAGAGGGTCAGTTCAAGCGTTTCCTGCAAACCGACGCCGCAATCAATCCGGGCAATAGCGGCGGACCGCTGGTGAACATGGCCGGGCAGGTGGTCGGCATCAACACCGCTATCGCCACGCGCCGGGGCACTTACGACGGTGTGGGTTTCGCCATTCCATCCACCACGGCTCGAAAAGTGTATAACCAGCTCATTTCGACGGGCAGCGTTCAGCGCGGCGCCATCGGGGTGTCGTTCACGAGTCAGAACAGCCCGGCGCTGCTGCGCAGCTTCGGCGCGGACCACGGTGTAGTGGTGAACGTCGTCGAACCGGATAGCCCCGCCGAGCGCGCCGGGTTGAAGCGCGGCGACGTGATTACCTCCGTGAACGGCAAGCCGATCCGCAGCGGCGACGAATTGGTCGCAATCGTGTCTGACGCGGGAGTGGGCTCGAAGCTGAAGGTCGAATACCTTCGCGACAAGAAGCCCTTTACCACGGAAATCGTTGTCGGCGACCGGAATAAGGTCATTGGCCAACTCTTGGGCGGTCCGGAGGACGAAGGCCAGTCCGGAGAGGGGAGCGAGCAGGCAGGCGGCGTCCTCGGCCTTTCGGTTCGCAGCTTGACCCGCGACCAGGCTGGCGAGCTCGCTGACCAGTTGCACCTCTCGTCCCCGCAGGGCGTGCTCGTGAGTGACGTGCAAGCCAGCGGCTTTGCCGCCGATCTGGGCATCCAGCGAGGTGACGTGATCCTCAGCCTCAACCAACAGCCGGTGCATTCGGCGGAGGAGTTCAACCGCCTCCAAGGCCAGCTCAAGTCGGGACAGGATGTGGTTTTCCTGATTGCCCACCGGACGGGGCGGACGTTCACGACGATTTACTTGGCGGACCGATTGCCGTAGAATGACGCGTGAGGGGAAAGTGAAACCTTCCGGGCGAAGGAGACGCGCGTTTTTGGCCCTGCTCACCGCGGGAGCAGTGGTATGGTCGGTGTCTGTGTTGGCCGCGACTCGAAAGTCGACCGGGAGCACAGCCCACAAGTCGTCCGCGCGAAGTAAGCCCGCAACGCATGCCGCGGCATCCAGGACCACCGCGAAGGGGACGCACAAAGCGTCCGTGCGCAGGCGGGGCCGCCGGCGTGACTCCTTTCGCACCCGGCTAGCGCGCCAGCGGCTCCAGCCGGAACGCGTCGAGGAAATCCAACGCGGGCTGACTCAGGCGGGCTTTCTCAACGAAGAGCCAAACGGGAAGTGGGACGAGGCGACCCGTGCGGCGATGCGAAGCTTCCAGCGCGCCCACGGTTTTCCGCAAACCGGCCTGCCGGAAGCCAAATCCCTCATGAAACTCGGCCTCGGGCCACATCCCTTGCCTGATGAACTCGATTCCGCGGCCCAAGCGCGCGCCGGCGCCAGCCCTGTTGCGGGGCCGGATTCGAGCAGTTCAAATATCGCCCCCAGTCAACAATAGTAGGCAGAAGGCAGAAAGCAGTAGGCATAGCGCCGCGTGCCTCGCCACCCCGGATTGCCTACTTCTGACTCCTGAATTCTGAATCCTGTCTCCTGCTCTTCACGTATCAATCTGCGCTCTCTGTAACCGGTCGCTGAAGTCCACGTAAACGGACTTCCATTCCGAATAGAAATCGAGCGCCGTAACAGCGGCTTCGCGATGGCCGTTGCCGGTCTGCTTGGTGCCGCCGAAGGGCAGGTGGGTTTCCGCGCCGATGGTTGGCGCATTGATGTAAACGATCCCCGTGTCCAAATCGCGCATCGCCTGATAGGCGCGGTTCAGGTTCCGGGTGTAAATCGAGGAAGAAAGCCCGTAGGCCACGCCGTTATTGATCTCGATGGCTTCCTCGAGCGTGTCGAACGGAATCACCGAAACCACCGGCCCAAAGATTTCTTCCTGCGAGACACGCATGTTCGGGTCGCAATCGCCGAAGATAGTCGGCGCATGAAACCAGCCGCAATCGTATTCGCCGCCCGCCAGGCGCGTCCCGCCGCAAAGCAGCTTCGCGCCCTCATTCTTGCCGATCTCGACATACTCTTCGACGGTCCTGAGCTGGCTCTCGTTGATGCAGGGTCCCATCTGGACGGTGGGATCGAGGCCATTCCCGACCTTCAGCGCCCGCGCGCGCTCGACGAACCGGTCGGTGAATTCCCTGTAGACCTTTTTATGACAGGCCACGCGGCTGGCGGCCGTGCAGCGTTGGCCGGTCGTGCCGAAGCCGCCCCAGAGAGCGCCCTCGACGGCCAGCTCGAGGTTGGCGTCGTCCATCACAATGATGCAGTTCTTGCCACCCATCTCCAGGCAGCAATGCTTGAAGCTGTGCGAGCAGGCTTCCGAGACCCTGCGCCCGATGTCCGTCGAACCAGTGAAGGACACGACTTTCACATCGGGGTGGGTCATCAAGCGGTCGCCGACTTCGCCGCCGCCCCCCGTGACGTAGTTCACCACTCCCCGCGGAACGCCCGCGTCCTCGAGCACCTTCACCAGGTTGAGCATGGAAAGCGGCGTATCGGTGGCGGGTTTCGTCACCACCGTGTTGCCGCAGACAAGCGCCGGCATGATTTTCCAGGAGGGAATAGCCATGGGGAAATTCCAGGGCGTGATCATCGTACAGACGCCGATGGGCGAGCGGACCGTCATGCAGAATTTATTGGGAAGCTCCGAGGTGGTCGTCTGGCCGAAGAGCCGGCGCCCTTCACCGGCCATGTAGAACGTCATGTCGATGGCTTCCTGGACGTCGCCGCGGGTTTCGAGGAGGATCTTGCCCATCTCGCGGGTCATCTGCTCGGCAAGTTCCTCCTTGCGCTCAACCAGCAGGCGCGCGGCACGGAAGAGGATTTCGCCGCGCTTGGGCGGGGGCACCAACCGCCAGCTCTGGAACGCGCGCTTGGCCGCCGCGACGGCGTTGTCGATATCCTGCTGGTTCGACTTCTGAAAAATCCCGATGAGTTCGCGTTTGTTGGCAGGGTTGATGTTCTCAAAGGTCCGGCCGCTGACGGATTCAACCCATTCGCCGTCGATGAAGTTCTTGTAGACTCTGGGTGGCGCCATCTGCATCTCCTCCCGGCGTGATCGCGTGGGCCACGCCGTGACGCGCGACCCAAGCTGGCTGATTTCACCATCTGAAAACCGCAAAACTATAGCAAAGGGTTCTGGGGGCTTCAAGCCGGGCCATCGCCACTCATGCCGCTTTGCCTGCGCGGATCGATGCTATGCTCCCGGCCCGGGCGCAAGGCAAGGCTCTGCCGCCAGTAGACATAGGAAGGGCCTGCCGCCCATCAGGAGGCTTGCGACCCGCCCTTTAGCACTCCTTGACAGGGAGTGCCAATTTACATAGAATTAGTTTAGGTTGAGCCTGTAATTAACTGAAAAGGCTTAGGTTAGCATTAGGATGTGGAGCGACATCCAACTCGATAGAAGAAAAGGCGGGATCCTGGCCGCAGTGGTGCGCCTCTTTGTGGTCACGGGCGTGCCGGTGGGTTCAAAGGCCGTAGCTGAGCATCTGAGCGAGCCGCTGAGCTCCGCAACCATCCGCAACGTCATGGTGGAGCTCGAGCAGGAGGGATATCTCGTACAGCCGCATGTCTCCGCCGGGCGCATTCCCACCGACAAGGCCTATCGCTTCTATGTGGACCGAATCGTGGAAGCCATCCGGCTTCCGGCCGACACCCGGCGGTTTATCGAGGAGTCATTGGCGGGGGAGGGCGATGTTCCGGAAAAGCTCATGGTCAGGACCTCGCTGCTTCTTTCGCAAGTCTCGCATAACGTGGGAGTCGTGCTCGGGCCGCCGCTGGAAGAAAAGGTCCTCGAGCACATCAAGTTTGTAAGGTTGCCCGACCGCCGAGTGCTGGCCGTGATTGTCTCCAAGCCTGACCTCATCGAAAACAAAGTGATCCATTTGGAGGACGATTTCTCCCAGGAGGAACTCGACCGCGCCGCGGAATTCCTGAATGGCGAGTTTCACGGCTGGTCGCTACGGGCTATTCGGTTGGACATCTTCAAACGTCTGGAGCGCATGAAGGCCTTCTGCGACCGCATGGTGTCCACAGTGGCGACGCTGTTCCGATGGGGGGCCCTGGGGGGCAGGGAACCGGGGCCGCTTTATGTGGAAGGGACAGACTCGATCCTGGGCCAGCCGGATTTTGGCGCTCCCGACGTAATCAAGGGCTTGCTCAAGGCATTCGAAGAGAAGGTCAAACTCGTCAAGATACTAAGTGCCTGTCTCGAGACGCCAGGTCCCGGCGTGTGGACGCTGATCGGGCGCGAGAATCCCGCCAGCGAAATGCGGCAGTGCGCAGTGATCGTGGCGCCCTTTCGTTACCGCGACCGCGTGCTCGGGGCCCTGGGAGTGGTGGGGCCGATGCGCATGGAATACGACCGCGCCATCACCACCGTGGACTATGTCGCCCACCTTTGCAGCAGGCTCCTGAGCGCCAACTGAAAGCGTGGCCTTGCCGGCCAACGATTGGGCGTGCGCGTTCGCGCGAGCGCCCCGGCGATGGATTGATGTAGAATCAAACGTGTATGGACAACGAGAAGGAAGCTATCACCCCGACTCCGGTGAACCCTGTCGGGGCGGACGAGAAACAGGACGAAGGTAGGGAAGTACCGGGAGCATCCGTGGAAGCGGCTATCGAGGCGCCCGCGGACGCGTCAGCCGCCCTCGCTAAGGTGCGCGCCGAACGCGACGCCCTTTACGAGCGTTTGCTTCGCAAGCAGGCCGAGCTCGAGAACTTCCGCAAGCGCGCCCAGCGCGAGAAGGAGGATTGGCTTCAGCACGCCACGGCCGACTTGGTTCGAGCGCTCCTGCCGACGATCGACGCCTTCGAGCGCGCGCTCCGGCATCGTGACGCCAACGTTCCGGAGGAATTCTCGCGGGGCATCGAGCTCATTCACAAGCAACTGACGGACGTTCTGGCGCGGGCGGGCCTCACGCCAATCGAAAGTCTCGGAAAGATTTTTGACCCGCACCTTCACCAGGCCGTGGAGACGGTCGAAACGAAGGAACACCGTGACCAGGAAATTGTGGAAGAGTTGCAGCGGGGCTATCGGCTTAAGCACCGTCTGCTCCGGCCGGCGATTGTTAAGGTGGCGGTGGCGCCGCGAGGAAAACGCACGCCAGCCTCCCCCGGAGGGGAAGGGCCGACGGGCGAGTCGGCCTGATATAGGAGGGGCGCGCTCTAGGCACTTTTCGAGTGCGCCGTGTTTTGGCGTCAAGGACCTGAGGACGCAGGGTGAATCATAAGCGGGACTACTACGAGGTTCTCGGGGTTCCCCGCCATGTCGGCGAACCGGAGCTGAAGAGTGCCTACCGGAAGCTCGCTCTCCAGTACCATCCCGACCGCAACCCGGAGAATAAGGCGGAGTCAGAGGAAAAATTCAAGGAAATCACCGAGGCTTACAGCATCCTCGTTGACCCGCAGAAGCGTGCCGCGTACGACCGCTTCGGGCACGCGGCCTTTGGCGGCGGTGCCTACACGCCGGACTTTTCTTCCGTCGATTTTTCAGACTTTGCCGACATCTTCGGCGATTTCTTCGGCTTCGGGGACCTTTTTGGGCGCAGCCGCGTTCGGCGGACGCGTGCGGAGCGTGGCGCCGACCTTCGCTACGACCTCGAGATCTCGTTCGAGGAGGCGGCGAGCGGCCTCGATACCAAGATCAAAATCCCTCGCACGGAAATCTGCTCGAGCTGCAATGGACGCGGCGCCCGCAAAGGCAGCGAACCCGTCACCTGCGCGGCCTGCGGTGGCCGAGGCCAGATCCGCAACACGCAGGGCTTCTTCACCATTGCCCGCACCTGCCCGCAATGCGGAGGCATGGGGCAGGTGATTCGTGACGCTTGCCCGGATTGCCGTGGCGAGGGCCGGGTTCGGCGCGAGAAGGTTCTGGGACTCAAGATCCCCGCCGGCGTGGAAGACGGGACGCGGCTGCGCGTGACCGGGGAAGGCGAGGCCGGCTACTACGGAGGCCCCCCCGGCGACCTTTACGTCATCCTGAGTGTCCGTGAGCATGAGTATTTCGAGCGGAAGGGCAACGACCTCTATTGCACCATCCCTCTCTCCATCGCACAGGCGGTCTTGGGTGCCGAAATCAAAGTCCCCACGTTGCGCGGCCAGGAGCGCTTGCGCATTCCGGAGGGCACACAATCCGGCGCGGTCTTCCGCTTACGCGGGAAGGGTTTTCCGTCGCTGGACGGGCACGCGCCTGGGGATTTGTACGTCACCGTGCAGGTCGTCGTCCCCCGGCAACTATCGCGCGAGCAACGGCGACTGATTGAAATGCTGGAGCACTCGGTACGCGTTGAGAACAAGCCGCTGGAGCGTCGTGCCTCTGAGAAGGTGAAAGACTACTACGGGTAATCCTGTCGGGGTTCGTCAGCGGGTAGTTCGGGTTTGAGCGGCGCCCGCCAGCAACGATAAATCGTCCAAAGAATCTTCAGGCCAGCGCGAACGCTGTTGAGGATCGTGCCAGAAATCTTTGATCGTCCGAAACGTCGGCGGCGATAGTTCACTGGGAACTCCGTAACGGAGAGACCAAGCCGCGCGGCTTTGGCCTGCATCTCCACGTTCCAACCGAAGTCCGGGTCGCGAAGGTCGAGTCGCTTAAGCGCGCTGCGACGTACGATGCGCAGTGGACCCAAGTCCGTGAAGCTCACACCCCATAGCCAGCGGATCAGGCGGGTCGTCAGCCAGTTCCCGAGGCGTTGAACCGGCGTGAGCGATCCCGGCTCGGCCCGTCCCACGACGCGGGAACCGACAACGAGATCCCAGCCCCCTTCAGCAAGGACATCTATCAGGCGCGCGGCATCCTCCGGGTCGTCCGCGAGGTCCGCGTCCATGAACATCACCGCGTTTGCCTCCGGCCGAAGCGCGGCAAGGCCCGCTTGGCACGCACGTCCATAGCCGCGCCGAGGCTCAACGATCACCTCGGCACCCGCGGCGCGAGCGGCCTCGGCTGTGCCGTCGGTGCTGCCGTTGTCCACCACCAGGATCTGTGCAAACCGATGCCGCGACAGTGCCGCGAGCTGCGGGCCGATTGATTCCACCTCGTTCAGAGCAGGAATGATGAGCGCAATGTTGAGGACGGGCTTGTTCATGCTGCTCCGTGTGACAGGCATTCTAGCAAAGTCTCGCCCGGAGCTGGTTCAAACGGTCATGCTCGGGCCCCAGGTCAGTTAGCTTCCACCTCTGGCAGGAGTGCCTGATCTATGGTATAAGAAGATTGTACGGAGGCGATGCAGGGTACCAGCCCATCTAAACCCACAGTGACCGACGCGCGCGCGCCGCTCGAGAGCGGGCGAAAACGTTTCTTTGACGCCCGCTACTGGTTGCGCGACCTCATCCTTTCCTTGCTTCTGGCTTTCATCGTCATCTTCTTCCTTTACCAGCCCGTGCAGGTAGAAGGCACGAGCATGATGCCACACCTGACGAACCACGAGCGGATCTTCATTAACAAGTTTGTTTATCGCTTCGAGCCGATCCAGCGTGGCGACATTGTCGTGTTCTGGTACCCCCTCGACCCGTCGAAGTCCTACATCAAGCGCGTTGTGGGACTGCCGGGCGAGTGGGTGAGCGTGGTCGATGGACGCGTCCTGATCAACGGGAAAGCGCTCATCGAATCCTATCTGCCGGCGGAGAGGTACGACCGTCAGAGTTACCCCCCGACATACGTTGCGCCGGGACACTACTACGTCCTCGGGGATTACCGCGAGTCATCCAACGACAGTCGCGTGTGGGGAACGGTCAATCAGAAGTTCATTTACGGCAAGGCAGTGTTTGTGTACTGGCCCTTTAGCCAATTCGGGCCAGTGGAGTGAGCATAGCGGTAGGTTCTCAGACGGCGGCCTTCAACTCTCGCGACCCTGCTGAGTGCCGATGGCTGAAAGCGTAATATGCCTGGCGATTCTGGCTTAGCGGAGATTCCATGGAGGCGATTCTCGCCTTAGAAGATGGCCGAGTTTTCCGGGGACGCAGCGACGGCGCCCCGGGCGAACACTTTGGCGAGGTCGTTTTCAACACTTCTCTTTCCGGCTACCAGGAAATCCTCACCGATCCTTCTTACGCGGGTCAGATTGTCATCTTGACTTACCAGCACATCGGGAACTACGGGACCAATCCTCTCGATTGCGAAGCGACGCGACCCTATGCCGAAGGCTTGGTCGTGCGTGAGTTGAGCCAGCTCGTCAGTAACTGGCGCTCGGAAGAAGACACTTCCGCTTTCCTCGCCCAGTACGGCGTTCCTGTCATCTCCGATATCGACACGCGGGCTCTGGTGCGCCATCTGCGCAACCACGGGGCCATGCGCGGCGTGATCTCCACGGTCGCCGGAAATGGCAAAGAAGGCTTTTCCGGGGATGGCGGTCCGGCGACCGCCGC
>JAIQGH010000006.1 GCA_020072655.1 Terriglobia bacterium
TCTGGAGGAAGTCCTCGTACTGCTCGATCCCGAGCCCGGAGCGGCCGACAGCGTTCACGCTACCCCGCGTGACGGTGAAATTCAGACCAAAAGGATTACCGAAAGCCATCACGGTATCTCCCGGCCGCAAGGTGCTCGAATCTCCCCACGGAACCGTGGGGAGGTTCTTGGCGTCCACCTTGATCACCGCAATGTCCGACCTCGGGTCCGCCCCAACGACCTTGGCTTTGAAAACGCGGCGATCGGAAAGCATCACTTCAATCTCCGTGGCCTTGGCAATCACGTGGTTATTGGTCACGATATAGCCATCGGCCGAAACGATGACCCCACTGCCCAAGGCATGTTCGCGCTGCTCGCGTGGAATCCCAAATTGGCCGAACATGTCCCCGAAAAACTGGCGAAAGAAGGGATCCGTGAAGAAAGGCGACTGCTGAACCTTGATGACCTGCGTGGTGCGAATATTGACGATTGCCGGCGTGACGGTTTCCGCGATCTTCTCATACGCGTGATTCTGCCGCTCCAGTTCTTGGAAATCCGGCCCATCCAGCCCCTGCCCATCGGCCAGGGCAAAGCGGGGTGACCCGTGCTGCCCCAAGTAAACAACGCCCGCCAAGGCCAAGCACAGAACTCCGATCAGAGTCAGGCTTAGGCCAAAGAGATTCTCCCGAAGTAGCGTTCTGCACGATCGCTGCATGATTTTTCTCCTCCAGAGTTCTACGTCTGGTTCATTTTCCCCTGTCGATGGCTCCAATGCACCATTATTCAATAGGATGCACAAAGCTCCGGGGGAGGTTTCCTCTCTGGCACACCTCCCAGGCGCGTCTCATGAAGGATTGGACGTTGTTCGATCTGAAGGGCGTGGCGGCAAGCGCACGCCGGGGCGGAGGAGTCAAGCGTAAGACTTGAACATCTCGATCAGCGCGTCCGCGACCCGGGGGTCATACCGCCCCTGCTCGGCGCCTTTCCGCAACTCGCTCAAAGCCACGCGCTGGTCCCAGGCATCCCGGTAAGGACGCCACGCGGTCAGTGCGCTGTAGGCTTCCGCCAGGCCCGTGATCCGCGCTCCCAGGGGAATCTCTTCGCCCGCGAGCCTATCGGGGTAGCCTTTGCCGCTCCACATTTCATGGTGGTGGAGGACGATCTCGTGCAGGCGGGAATCCACGTATCCGAGCCGCTTCAGGGAGGCGACGCTTTCCTGCACGTATTTCTCGAGGAGCTTGGATTCCTGTTCCGTCAGGCTGCCCGCGCGGTTCAGGATATGGTGCGGGACCGCCTCCTTGCCGAGATCCTGCACATAGCCCGCCTGCAGGATGAGCTTCCTCGAATCTTCGCTCAGACCCAGATGGTCGGCCAAGGCATAGGAGAGCAAGGCCACACAGCGGCCGTGTCCGATCGCCCCGTCCAGCGCTTCTACGGCCAGCACCAGCTCCTCGGGCACCTCGAGCTCCTTCTCCACCGGCAGATACCTCTTCGCCAGCCGGGGAGGAATAACCGCCGGATCCCCCCAGCGGTCGCGGAGGCCGCTGATCTCGTAAACGGTCACGCGGGACAACTTGCCCTTGAGCTGGATCTTCTCGTATTCGTCGCGCTTCATGAGGGCGTCGGCGTAAGCCACTTTGATATCCGTAGCGTCGGGCTGGAGTGCCAATGCCCGTTCGAAGTGGCGGATCGCCGCCGTCGCGTCGTGAAGCTGGAAATTGGCTTTTCCCACCTCGTAGAGGAGTTGGGGGGTCTCGCCTTGCCGCGCCAACTGCTCTTCGAGCTCATTGAGGCGTTCGACGAGTTCGGCGTCGCCCTGGCGTCCCAGGCCAGTGTTGCGCAGCTTCGTGACGGTTACGAAGGGCTCGACCGCCCGGTAAGTGGGCTCGTCGATATAAACCTTGTCGGGCTGGCAGATTTCTTCCAGGCGCTTGGCGACATTAACGCGGTCCCCCAGCGCGCTGTAAGCTTGCCGGCGTACTCCCAACATGCCGATGATCGTGCTGCCCGTGGCAATTCCGATCCGCAGCCGCCAGGGCAGGCTCAGCTTCTTGACCTTCTCTTGCATCTTCCAACCCGCCAGCACGGCCAGCAGCGCATGGCGGTCGTAATCGACCGGCGCGCCAAACTCCACCATCACGCCGTCGCCCATGTACTTGTCAATGTGGCCCCGGAAGACTTCAATGATGGGCTCGATCTGCCCCAAAAACGCGTTCAACTCGTCCAGCACCACATCCGGCCGGTTGCGATCCGAATAGGTCGTGAAGTTCGTCAGATCCGTAAACATGATGCTGATTTCGCGCTTCTCGAAGCGCAGCTTGCCTTCCGTCGCGAGTTTGGCCACGACCGGGTCCATCGTGGCGTAGAGGGCCTTCTCAACTTTCTCCTTCATCTCTTCCGCCACCCGGCTGCGTTTGAGCTCCTCCAGGAGTTGCCGGGTCTCTTCGAAGCCCCGCACCAGTCTTTCCTGAAGCGAACCCACCGCGGCGCTGGAAAGAATCAGGAACCCGCCCCAGAAAGAGATCAGCAGCAGAGCCGAAATGCGATTGCCCTCCACCGTGAACGAGTCGGGGTAATAGTAGGCGATCAGAACCATAACCAGGATGGAGAGCGTGGCCCCCAGCGTGGCTTTCCGTTTGCCCAGAAAGTACGCCGCCGCCAGCACCGGCAGGTAGAAGAAATTCAGGAAGGCCGTGCGGTTATGGGGAAAGAGATAGAACACCGCCATCACCAGAAGTCCGATCAGGATGACAAAGAAAGGCTCCAGGTGCCGGGCAAAGGCGTTTCGGAGGCGGTCCGGCCACGTTCCGGCAAGGACCGTGGGCAACTCCGCACTCAGGGTGCGGGAAGAACGCGATTGGGGTTCGCTCATAGAGTTTTTGCCTGTTAACGAGAGTCCGCGTCAATCCTCTGCGGTCGTAATATAGGCCTTCTCGGGGCTGGCGGCAATAAGCAAATGGCGGACTCGGATGGGGGCTCAGCGTCACTCTGTTTCGAGCAAACCACGCCGTTCCACGTATTGTCGTGGCGGATGGGTCCTCGGCTCCATCCCTAACAGGACGCTGAAGAACCTCCCACGTCGTCATCTCCGATGGCTGGAGTCCGATGGTCCGACGCCCTTCATCGGACCTGAAATCGGACCTGAGGAGTCCCGACGCTTTCAGTCGGGACGACGAAGGATCTCTGCATTTGCTTGATTCTGCACACACGGGGATCTTTCGTGGAGTTTGCCCTGACCGCCAACTGAAGAGGTTTCTTCGCAGAGTTTATCCTGAGCAGAATGCCGAGATCCTTCGCTGCGCTCAGGATGACAACCGAGCAGCTCAGCACGACAAGCGAAGGGCCCGGGATGGCGACCGGGGAATGTCACCCTGAGCCCGTTCGCTTCGCTCAGGGTAAACTCCGCGAAGGGCCTCAGCATTTCCCTTTCCCGAACCAATCCTGGCTCAAGTCTCTCCACGCGGGATTACTCGCGAGAATCAAGCCTACTTTCTTTGCGCGCACCCAGCCTTTAATCTTTTTCTCGCGCTGGATGGCGGCGCGGATATCTCCGAAGGTCTCGTAGTACACCAAGCGGTTGATGTTGTACTGGCGCGTGAATCCTGGGAGCAGCTTGCGTTTGGGTTGGAGCACGCGCTTCTCCAGGTTGCTGGTCACACCCGTGTAGAGCGTGCGCGTGTTATTGGTCATTATGTAGACTTAGTAGGTTTTCACCGCGAGGAGTCTACCACCGAAAAGGCCCCGTCACCTCACCAGCACGAGCGCCTCATGGATGTCACCCTGAGCCCGTTCAAGGGGCGAAGGGTCCCTGCAGTTTCTTGGCGAAATGCGGAGATCCTTCGCTTCGCTCAGGATGACAGCCGGGGGGTTCAGGATGACACGTTTCACTTTTTTCCGTGCCACGGCACTGGCTCCTGTCCCGTTCGGTGATTCCATGAACGGGCTTCTGCGCCCTGGCAAGAGACAAGTGGCCCATCGGCTACACCCGCCGTCGTCTCAGTCGGCTTTCACCTTCAGCAGCACGAGCGTCTGGTCGTCTTCAAGGGGCGCGCCGCCCTCAAACTCGCGCACATCGGCGAGAATCCGCGCGGCAACCCTTTCCGCGTCCCCCTCGGCCGCGCGAATGACAGCGCTCACCAGACGCCCGACGCCGAAGCTCTCTCCCCGCGCGTTCCGAGTTTCTGTCAGACCGTCTGTATAGAGCACCAGAACCGCCCCGGGCGCGAGCGTAACCCGTTCGGAATGGTGGCTGGCCTCCGAAAAAAGTCCCAGGGGCAGCCCGGTCGGTTGCAGGAACCGCGCGTTGCCGTCGGTAACCACCAGGGGTGGGTTATGCCCGGCATTGACGTACTCCAGCTCGCGCCGCGCGTCGTCGTAAACGGCATAAACCATCGTGCAGTATTTGGCGTCCCGCGAGGAGGCATAAAGCTGGCGATTGAGCTTGCGCACGAGGTCGGCGAGACTCTCCGCGGTCACGGCCTGTTCACGCAGCAAGCGCTGGACACTCGCCATCAACAGGCAAGCCGACATCCCCTTGCCCGACACGTCGCAGATGGCAAGCCCCAGCCGCTGGTCGGAGAGCTCGAGGAAGTCGTAGTAGTCGGCACCCGTGGCCCGCGCCGGGAAACAGTACCCCACGACCTGGGCGCCAGCGAGACGCGGCACGATACTCGGAAAGAGCTGGGCTTGCACGTCGCTGGCGTCTTCGAGTTCCCGGCGAAGCTCGCGGTCCCGCGCCACCTCTTCGAAAAGGTCGATGTTCTCGAGCGCGATGGCGGCCTCCCGCGCCACCGTGGAGAGCAAGTCCAGTTCATCAGCGTCGTAGAAGTCCCCCGAATTCTTGGTCCCCAGCACCAGCAGGCCCAGAAGTTCGTGCCGCCGCTTCAGGCCTAAAACCACCGCCGCCAGCAATATCCCGAGACGGTCCGCGGCGCTGCGGACGACTGTAGTCAGCTCAGGTTTGTACGGGGACACTTCCACTTCAAAAGGCCGCACTTCGGATCGCAGATACTCACAAAACGCCTCATCGGGAGCGAACTCCATGTCCGCTGCGCCGGCGGGCAGTCGCCCCTTACCTCGCACGAGCCGCAGCTTCTTCGTCTGGCGATCAAGCGCGAGGAGGCAGACCCAGTTTGTCCCCATCGCCTTGGACAAAACCTCTGCCAGTTGCGTTGCCAGGGTTTCGCGGTCGAGGAGATGCGGCAGGCCGCGGGCAATATTCATCAGCCGTTCGCGGAATTCAAAGGCCGTGCGGTCGAACGTCCGGTCCGCCAGAAGTCGCAGACGCCCTCGGAAGGGCATCGTGATCAGCACGGTCAGCAAAACGGCGACCATCACGGCCGGCGCCGACTTCGCTAGCAGGCTTCCGGCCAGAACCCAGCTCGCGGCAGCCCAGATCACGATGAACAACGCGAGAGGAGGCAGCCCCATCAGCGTATGCCGTAAGAGGCGGCGAAACAGCAAGTGAAGGCTGTAAGGTTTTACCGCGCTCACCGCGTAAGCGGCAGCAAGCGGCGCCACCCAGCCTGTCGCCGCGAGCGTCCCGGCACGGAAGACCGAGAAGAATCGGCGCATGCTTTCGCCGGTGAAGAGCCCTTCCATTCCGATCGCCAGCAAGGCCACGAGGCCGCCGACCGCCGCCAGCCCAAGCCCCAAGATCATCCAGCGAATCTGATCCCGGCTGCGCCGCTCCGGCGGGCGGAGGAAATTGGCTCGCAAGCTCACAACCCAGGTTACAAGCGCCACGAGACCTGCGAAGATTAACAGGCCGCGCCCCAGATTCCCCCCAAAGCTAGGCACCCGACGCTCGGCCCACCACCCCACTAAGGGCAGGGCGCTCACGCCATAAAGGGTGTACCGCATCCCCTTTCGCGCACCTAGCAGGTGATTACCCTCTGGGAACACCAGCCCAAAATGAAGAAACACGATGGGCAGCAACGCCCACAAGCCGGCGACCCCCAAAAGAACCCGGTCGAGTACGAACTGCGGCCAGGCGCTCGCCATCCACCAGCCCAGCCGCTGGATCTCTTCGGAGGAAAGGCGATAAGGCAGCGGGGCCGTCACCGGGGCATTGCCCACGAGCGAGGATTGCCCGCTCACGAGCGCCATGAGCAAGAGCAGAAGGATATAGAAGGCGCGGGCAGGCGCGCTCGCGCGACGCAGCCCGTAGACAACCAACGCCAGCAAGGCATACAGGCCCACGGTGGTTAGGATGAGGTGGTTCGCGCGCATCGTGTGGCGCAAGTCTTCCTGGTCGGAAGGAAAGGTAAAGCCATCGAGAGCGCGGGCGTCAGGGTCATACAGGCCGTAGCGGATCGCCGTATGGTCGTCCCGCCGCGCCAGGACCAGACCGTCGAGGGTCTGCTCCCAGGGCCAAAGCTCCAGCCGCCCCAGCGGCTGGGGGGAAGTCGTCAGGCGGTCGAAGACGTACCATCCCCAGGAATTCTCTCCCCACTCACGCCGCGTCGCCGCCGAACCTCCCCCAGCGGGAAGAGGCGCGACGCGGAAGAAATAAGTCCGACCGTCCGCGGCAAAGAAACCATTCGGCTGGACACCCGAGGCTACGATCTCATCGGAAGGGTTGACGAAATCGTGCGCCCGGATGTCGGTCCGCTCTTCGCCCCCGTAGTAATAGAGGCGGCCATCGCTGGACCATGCCTGCCACAGGACATCGCTTCGCTCCGGAAGCGTCCAGAGTGTTTCGCCTGACTGCGCGTCGATGACGGACGGCTGCGGTGGAGGAAGGTATATCTTCGTGCCATCCGGAGACACCTGCGGCAGCCTGCCTCCACCGGCGGCGAGGCCTCGCGCCAGAGACTGGACTCGGCCGGTGAGGGTCTCGATCTTTTCCAGGACGGCCTCCCGCCCTTCGACGTTCAAGATAAAGAGAAACTCACCGGCGGGAGACCAGGCGAGGAGAACCGGTTGTCGCAAATGAAATTCTGCCGGAAGCGGGACCGGCGACGCTTGCGGCTGCTGCATGTCGAAGATCGTCAGTTGTTCCTCCGGCGGGCCGGCAGGCGGGCCGCCCGGCACGCCCCTCGGCGGCGGAGGACGGACGAATGCCAGCTTGGTTCCGTCCCGGCACCAGCGCGGTTCTCGCCCGAGGCTGAGGTCGAGATGAGTCAGAACCAGCAACCTCTCGTCCGCATTGGCTACCAGGGTCGCCCGCGTGCGATGTTGATCCACAACGGCAAGGTGGTCGGCGTTCGACCAGTGGATTGTCCCTGCTTCCATGGGATAGCGTCCCACTTGCCGACCTTCTGGAGTCGCAACAACCAGGTCGAACCCGCCCTCGGACCCCAGCCCGCTGGCCGCCGTCGCATCAAAGTACGCGAAGTACTTGCCATCGGGCGCGGGAACCGGGAAGCGGGAATTCAAGGGCGCGGTGAATCCCGCCCAGAGCAGAAAGCCCACGAGCAGGAAAATCGCCAGCCCGCCCGCCAGGAAAATCAACAGTGAGAATCGTGGCGACTTCAAATCGGAGAGCATAAGGGGCACGCAGACGCCGGAGATTATACCGTTCGGGGGTTGCCAAACAAGTCCCACCTGTCAATCGGCAGGACGCATTGCAGGCTCGCGTGGTTTCTAGTAGTATGCCTCGCTTCACGAGAAACTCTGCATTCGCTTAGGAGACGACGGCTCCCCGCGCGGATGAACCAAACTCCTCCCTCTCGGCTCCAAGTGGATTCCCAGATCAGCCGGATCCTCCGCAAGTCGCTGCTGACGGTTGTCGCGGCAATTCTCGGGCTACTGGTTGCCGCCGTTGCCTGGGCCTATTGGCGCGCCCACGCCTGTCTGCCGCAGCTCGAAGGGACCATCCAATTGCCGGGGCTTTCCGCGCGCGTCGAGATTCTCCGTGATGCGCGCGGAGTGCCGCACCTTCGCGCGCAGTCCTTCGACGACTTGCTTTTCGCCCAAGGTTATGTGACCGCCCAGGATCGGCTGTGGCAGATGGACCTGAGCCGCCGGCTGGCGCAGGGAGAGCTGGCCGAAATCCTCGGCGAGCGGGCGCTGCGGCTGGATGTTGAGAATCGCACCCTCGGCCTGCGACAGATGTGCGAACGAGCTATCGCGGAATTCGACCCCGAAAGCCGGCAGATGCTTACCTCGTACGTCCGCGGGGTAAACGCTTTTATCTCAACTCACCGGAATCTTCTTCCCATCGAATTCCTAATCTTGCGCTACCAGCCCCGGCCTTGGCGGGAGGTTGATTCCTTTGCTGTGGCCGCGAATATGTGGAAGGTCCTCAGCACCTCCTGGCCGCAAGACCTGATCCGCGAGCGGATCCGCGCCAGAGTCGCCCCAGACCTCTATGCCAATCTCTTCCCTGACCACTCTCCGCTCGACCATCCGGTGGCAGAGTTGGGAGCTGGCACTGGACAAACATCACAATTTCTGCGCGCGCCTCCAGGGCCCGCGAATCCCGACCCCAGGCTGAATGCGCTGCTAACCATCGCTTCTCCCCAGGCCCTGAGCACGGGGCAAGGCAGCAATGGCTGGGTTGTCGCCGGCAGGCATACCGTGAGCGGGAAGCCGCTGCTGGCCAACGACCCTCATCTTCGTCACAGTGTTCCCAGCGTCTGGTACATGATCGGTTTGAAGGCGCCGGGCGTTGATGTCTTGGGCGCGACTTTTCCGGGACTTCCGGCGGTCATTCTTGGCCACAACGAGAGGATTGCCTGGGGTGCCACGAACACCGGCCCGGACGTGCAGGATCTTTACGTCGAGACCTTCAATCCCCATGAGCCAAGCCAATATCTCCACAACGGCCGCTGGAGCGAGGCGGAATCGCGCGAAGAGATCATCCGGGTTCGAGGCCGAGCGGACTACCGCCTGAAGGTTCGGGTCACGCGGCACGGACCCGTCATCTCGCGCGAGGGCAACCGTGACCTCGCTTTACGCTGGACAGCGCTCGAACCACACGCGATGGCTTATCCTTTCTGGAAGATCGACCGCGCGCGCAACTGGGAAGAATTTGTCGCGGCGTTGCGGGATCTTGCCGGCCCGATGCAGAACTTTGTGTACGCGGACGCAGATGGCAACATTGGCTATTACGCAGCGGGCTGGGTGCCGGTCCGCCGCCGCGGCGACGGCTCGGTACCCGTGGACGGCTCGACCGACGACGATGACTGGACGGGTTACATCCCTTTCGAGAAGCTGCCGCACTCCTTCAATCCATCGAGCGGTATGCTGGCTACTGCCAACGGTCGCATCGTGCCGGACGGGTACCCGTATTTCCTTACGCACGCATGGGACCCTCCCTACCGTACGGCGCGCATCTATCAACTGTTGGAGGCAGGCGGTAAGTTCGCGGTGGGCGACATGCTGAGGATTCAATTCGACATCCATGCCATCTACTTCGCCTGGTTGGCCAAACAATTGCTAAGTGCGGCGGAGCAATATCCGCCCCAAGGTTCTGACGCTCAATTCGCATTGGCCGCGCTGCAAGGTTGGGACGGCGAAGCGCGGGCCGATTCCGCGGCGCCGCTGATATGCGAGGTCACTAACCGCGCTCTCTACGAGCGGATTCTGAAGCCCAAGCTGGGTAATGATCTCTCCGACTATTCCTGGCCGTTGAGTTCGGTCTTCATTCAGAACGTCATCGAGAACCGGTGGAACCGCTGGCTTCCGCCGGGCGACCGGGATTTCAACGTGACCTTGGTGAAGAGCCTCGAGGAGGGGGTGCGGCTGATTCCACAGATGGCCGGCAGCTCAGACTACGCCACTTGGCGATGGGGTGACACCATCCGACTGACCTTTCGCCACCCCCTGGACTCTCTCCCGCTGCTCGGGCGCCTGCTCGATATTGGGCCTTTTCCGCAGTCGGGAACACACACGACGGTAAAAGATACGACGCCTTCCGGCGGGGTATCCATGCGCATGGTTGTTGACTTCGGCCATCTCGATTACTCGGTCCAGAACATCACCCTCGGCGAATCGGGCCAGGTTTTCAGCCCGTACTATCGCGACCAGTTCGAGGCGTGGTACGAGGGCAGCAGCTTTCCGATGGCCTTCAGCGACGCGGCCGTCCAGCAGGCAACTCGCCACCGGCTGGTGCTTGAGCCCGCGGTCGCACACTGATCCGCAGATTTGGAGACAATGGAAAGATCGGCTGAAACCACTCCGTGCAATTCCAGACCGCGCGCTCTGAGACTCTTGCGGCTTGCCTTTGTGTCGCTGGCTGTAGTCGCCGCTGCCGCCGCGGGGCAGAACGCCACTGCGGCGCCGCTCGCGATTCAGTACAGGCTCCGCCTGCTGCGGCCTACTACGCACCTGCTGGAAGTCGAGATCGCGGTCTCCGGCGTCACCGACTCGGGGTTGGACTTCATCCTTCCGGCATGGGCACCCGGCCGCTACGCGATCTACGACTTCGCCAAGAACGTTCAGGAATTCGAGGCGGTAGACAATCAGGAACACCCGCTGGCGTGGTCGAAGCTCGACAAGCAGACTTGGCACGTCGAGACCTCCCTCCCGCCGGGCGGCGAAGTGAAAGTTCGCTATCGCGTCTTCGCCAATGACCTCACCGGGTCGTTCTCGCAGTTCGACACTTCTCATGCCAACTTGGACGGGCCGTCGCTGTTCATGTACATCGCCGGCCACAAGCCCGACCCGCTCACACTGACGGTCACGACGCCGGCGGAATGGAAAGTCGTCAGCGGTTTTTCCCTCTCTACGGCGCAACACACTTTCCAGGTTCCCAATTACGACCGCCTCGTGGACACGCCGATGGAGATTTCGCCTGAGTGCAAGGTCGAGCAGTTCACTGAGAGCGGCAAGGTCGTCCGTGTCGCGGTGCACAGCTATGCCGACAACGACGGCGACTCTGCGCAGCTCGTGGACGGGCTGAAGAAGATCGTCCGCGCCGAGCTGGCGATGATGCCCGATCCCGACTTCGAGCATTACACGTTCATTTTTCATTTTGCGCCGGGAATCCCGCTCGGCGACGGGATGGAGCATTTCAACTCCACGGAAATCATCGCCCGTGGCCCACTCTCGGGCAGCGGACTCGACGAAGGTCTGGAGACCGCCGCGCACGAATTCTTCCACCTCTGGAACGTGAAGCGGCTGCGCCCGGCGGGGGTGGGACCGTTCGATTACACCCGCGAGCAATACACCCGCTCGCTCTGGTTCGCGGAGGGTGTGACCACCTACTATGGTTATCTGCTCCTTTACCGCGCGGGGATCTGGACCCGTAAGAAATTCCTCGAGCGCCTGGCGGGCGAAATCCGCAACCTGGAGAACGAGCCCGGCCGGGCGCTGATGTCGGCGGAGAGTTCCAGCTTTCACGCCTGGTTCTATGACCGTTCGCCGCAGATGCAGGAAACCAATTTCGCCAACGCGACGATTTCCTACTACAACAAGGGGGCCGTCCTCGCCCTGCTCCTCGACCTCGAGATCCGGGCGCGCACCGAGGGCCGCAAATCGCTCGACGACGTCATGACGACGATGTATCGCCAGTTCTATGACACGCCCGCCGAGAGCTACTACGCGCCGGGCCGCGGCTACCGAGAGGAAGACATCCTGGCAACTGTCAACGAAGTGACCGAAAGCGATTTCGGCGATTTCTTTGCGCAGTATGTGAGTGGGAGGAAGCCTCTGCCTTACAGCTCCACTTTGGCACAGGCCGGATTCGTGCTGCGTGTAGAAACCGCGCCGAATTCCCCGCCCAGCTTAGGCGTGCTCACCGAACGCGTACCCCATGGCCTAAAGATCACCGCCGTCCGACCTGGCCAGGCGGCCGACAAAGGAGGGTTGAGCCGGGACGACATCCTCGTCGCCGTGGACAATCTCTCTCTCGCCACCGCCGAACTTGAAGACCGCCTGAAGATCTACCCGCCCGGCGCGGAAGTCCCTTTCACTGTGGAGCGTCACGGAAAGGAAGAGAGAATCTCCGTGGTGCTCGGTCCGCCTTCCGCCAACGAGTATTCGCTCGAACCTCTCCCGCACCCTGACGCCCGGCAGTTGAAAATCCGCAAGGGCTGGCTGGCCGACGAAAAGTAGCGGCGATTTTATATCGCCATGACCGCCGCGCATTCAGTCTCGTCGTGGCGACGTGAAGTCGCCCCTACACGTTTCCTAACAAACCGCGCGCCGGCTCCTTTCCGGCAGCGGCTTGCGCCGTGCTAGAGTGATAGAATTGCACGGATGCGCGAACCCTTCCTGGCAAGGCTGGAGAAGCGAGTCATCGTCTGTGACGGGGCGATGGGCACGATGCTCTACTCCAAGGGCATCTCCTTCGCCCGTTGCTTCGATGAGTTGAACCTTTCCACTCCCCAGCTTGTCAAGGAAATCCATGTCGGATATGTAAAGGCCGGGGCGGAGGTCATCGAGACCAACACCTTCGGTGCGACCCGGTTCCGCCTTGAGAAGTTCAACTTGGCCGACCAGGTTCGGGAGATCAACCTGGCCGGCGCGCGCCTGGCGCGCGAAGTGGCGGGTGAGGATCTCTACGTCGCCGGCTCCGTCGGCCCCCTCGGCATTCGGCTCGAGCCGCTGGGCGCTACGTCGTTGGAGGAGGCCCGAGCAGCCTTTCGGGAACAGATCCAGGCGCTCGTCGAAGGCGGCGTAGATCTCATCATCATTGAGACCATGGCAGACCTGAATGAAGCTCACCAGGCGCTGCTCGCGGCGCGAGACACAAGCGCTCTCCCAGTCGTCGTGCAGATGACGATCCAAGATGACGGCGCGACGCCCACCGGGACGCTCCCCGAGGAATTCACCCGGCAACTCGATGCCTGGGGTGCCGATCTCATCGGCGTGAACTGCAGTGTCGGCCCGGCCACCGTACTCGAAGCTATCGAGCGCATGGCGGGCGTCACCCAGAAGAAGCTCTCCGCCCAACCCAACGCCGGCCTGCCGCGCACGATCGAGGGCCGCAACATCTACCTCTGCTCGCCGGAGTACATGGCCACCTACGCGCGGCGGTTCATCCAGGCCGGAGCACGCCTGGTCGGCGGCTGCTGCGGCACGACGCCGGACCACATCCGCGCCATCAAGGCTGCCGTGCGCTCGCTCGCGCCGCAGCCCACGCGGACGATGGTGGAAATAGCCGCTCGCCAAGTCCAGGCGCTCGAGCCACCCCCCGTCGAGCAGCGCTCCCGGCTGGGCGAGAAGCTGGCGCGCGGCGAATTTCCGGTGCTCGTGGAGATTGTCCCGCCCAAGGGTTCCGATCCCACGAAGGAGATCGAAGGCGCGCAGTACCTGCTCGCCCAGGGCGTGGATGCTGTCGACATCCCCGATGGCACGGGCGCCACGGCCCGGATGAGTGCTCTCACGCTGGCCGCGATTCTCCAGCACCGCGTGGGGATTGAGGTCCTGCTCCACTACAGCTCGCGCGACAGAAACGTGCTGACGATTCAGTCCGACTTCCTGGGCGCGTACGCGCTGGGGCTGCACAACATCCTGGCCCTCACGCGGGACACGGCCCAATATTCCACGGTCCTCGAATCCGGCGTCTTTGAGGTGGATGCCATCGGGCTGGTGAATATCCTGAACAACCTCAACCGGGGCCTGGATGTGGGGGCCAACCCCTTGGGCACACAGACCGGGTTTCTCATCGGCGTCGGACTCAACCCTTACGCGATGGATGTTGATGAAGAGTTGCGGCGTTTTGAATACAAGATTGCGGCCGGCGCCAACGTTGCCGTCACGCAGCCCATCTTCGACGCGGAGCGGCTGAGGCAGTTCTTGGAACGCCTCGCCACCGCCGGGTTAGCCCGGCTTCCTGTGATCGCCAGTCTCTGGCCGCTGACGAGCTATCGCAATGCGGAATTCATGAACAATGAGGTTCCGGGCGTCTCCGTGCCGCCTGCGGTGATGGAGAGAATGCGCCAGGCCGATACCGGCGAGCGGGCCCGCGCCGAGGGTCTCAAGATCGCCCAGGAGACCTTGCTCGGCCTGCGCGACCTCGTTCAGGGTGTCCAGATTGCTGCGCCGTTCGGCCGCTACGCCTTGGCCGTGGAGGTGGCGCAGGTTCTGAACCCAAAGGCTAAAGAGTAAAGGACCAAGGTCAAAGGAATTCAGTCGGCCCTTTACTCTTAAGCCTTTACCCTTTAACCTTTGTCTGAGCATGACCCAACCACCCAAATCCGGGAAGGTCGAGAGCTTCGAGAAGAATCTGGAACGGCTTGATGCCATTGTCCGGCAACTGGAAGACGCCGAGCTTCCGCTCGAAAAGGCTCTGCAACTCTATGAGGAGGGGATGAAGCTCTCGGAGGTCTGTCACCAGCAGCTCGAGGAAGCCGAGGGCCGCGTCGAGATCCTGATGAAGAAAGCCGGCGGCAAGGTCGCGGCGGAACCGTTCGCGCCGGAGGAGTCGGAATCGGCTTGAGCCCGACGTCGTCAATGACCCTTCAGCAGTACCTCGAAGCGCAACGGCTCCGGGTGGATGAGGAGCTGGAAAGAATCCTTCCGGGCTCGGACGAGTACCCGCCCTCCATCCATCAGGCGATGCGGCATTCCGTCTTCGCGGGCGGGAAAAGACTGCGGCCGATCCTCTGCCTGGAAGGCGGACGGCTATTCGATGGCGACGAGAAACGCTTGCTACGTCTGGGCTGCGCCCTGGAGCTGATTCATACCTATTCGCTGATTCACGACGACCTGCCGGCGCTCGATAATGATGATTTGCGCCGTGGCAAGCCCACGTGCCACAAGGCCTTCGGCGAAGCGACCGCGATCCTGGCCGGCGACGCGCTCCTTACCCTGGCGTTCGAAATCATGGCAGAGTCAAGCGCGGGGAGCGAGGAGCGAAGATTGCTGGTGATCCGCGAGTTGGCGCGGGCCATCGGGACCCGCAAAGGAATGCTGGGCGGGCAAGTTGTGGATTTGGAAACAGCGGGCCAAATGACCGGCAGCGCCACTGTCGATTACATTCATTCCGCTAAGACAGGGGCGCTCATCCGAGCCGCCGTGCGCTGCGGTGCGCTCGACGCCGGCGCGGGGCCGCAAGATCTCGCCCGCCTCAGCACTTACGGCGAGAAGATCGGGCTGGCATTTCAAATCGCCGACGACTTGCTGGACGTGACCAGCACCCGCGAAGCACTGGGCAAATCCGTGGGCAAGGACGACCAGCAGCACAAGGCCACTTATCCTGCCATCCACGGCATCGACGAGTCGCGGCAAATTGCCGGCCAGCTCGTCCGAGACGCCTGCGCCGTCCTGGAGCCCTACGGCCCGCGGGCTCAGCGGCTCCAGCAGATGGCCCAGTATCTGGTCGAGAGGACGCATTGATGGAATATCAGTATTTGCCCCGCATCAATTCTCCGGCGGACTTGAAGAAGGTCCCGCGCGAGGAGCTGCCCAAGGTCGCCGAAGAGCTGCGCGATTATCTGGTGACGGTCGTCTCCAAGGTCGGCGGGCACCTCGCGTCGAGCTTGGGGGCCACGGAGCTGACGATCGCGCTCCATTACACGTTTGACGCGCCGCGGGACAAGATCGTCTGGGATATCGGCCATCAAGCCTACGTCCACAAGCTCCTGACCGGGCGGCGCGACTGCTTTCCCACCATCCGCCAGTACGGAGGCCTTTCCGGCTTTCCCGTGCGGGACGAGAGCCCCTACGACACCTTTAATGTGGCGCACGCCGGCACGGCGATCTCGGGCGCGCTCGGCATGGCCGTCGCCCGCGACCTGCGGGGCGAGGACTTTCACGTCGTCGCGGTCGTCGGCGACGCGGGCTTGACGGTGGGCATGGAGCTTGAGGGCATCAACAACCTCGGCACGCTCCAGAAGAAGGTGCTGGTCATTGTGAACGACAACATGATGTCGATTTCACCGAACGTGGGGGCGCTCGCCGGCTACCTCAACCGCATTGTGCATGGCCAGGCCTATCACCGGTTGAAAGAAGAAGTCGAAAAGCTGATGCTGGCGGTGCCGCGCTATGGAGCCCGGCTGCTCCGGCTCTCGCGGGACATCGTCGAATCGGCCAAGACCATCCTGATCCCCGGTCTGGTGTTCGAAGAGCTGGGATTCGATTATGTCGGCCCCATCAACGGCCACAGCATCGACGAACTCCTCGACGTGCTGGCGCGCGTCAAGGACAATCCCAAGCCGACCGTCGTTCACGTCGTTACCCAAAAAGGCAAAGGCTATCCGCACGCCGAAGAGTTGCCGGTGAAGTACCACGGCGTGACGCAGTTCGATATCCCCACCGGCGCATTCCACAAGGTGCCCGGCAAAGCTCCGAGCTACACGTCCGTCTTCGGCAAGACGATGTGCGAGCTGGCGGAAAAGGACAAGCGGATCATCGCCATCACGGCCGCGATGAGCGAGGGCACGGGTCTGGACGAGTTCGCCCGCCGTTTCCCCAATCGGTTCTTCGATGTCGGCATCGCCGAGCAGCACGCGGTGACGTTCGCCGTGGGGCTGGCCTGCGAAGGCTTCCGCCCGGTGGTGGCGATCTACTCGACTTTCATGCAGCGCGCCTACGATCAGGTGATTCACGACGCCTGCCTGATGCGCGCGCCGGTCGCCTTCGCGCTGGACCGGGGCGGAATCGTGGGCGCGGACGGCCCCACCCATCACGGGCTCTATGACCTTGCCTATCTGACGGCGCTGCCCGGCATCGTGGTGATGGCGCCCAAAGACGAAAACGAATTGCGCCACATGCTTTACACAGCGCTCAGCCTTGAAGGCCCCGCCGCCTTCCGCTACCCGCGTGGGAACGGCATGGGCGTGCCCCTGGATCCCGACTTGAAGCGCCTGGAAATCGGCAAGAGCGAGATCCTGCGGGAAGGGGGCGACATCGCCATCCTGGCGCTCGGCAGCATGGTCTACCCCTCACTCGAAGCTGCGGCTAAACTCGATGCCTTGGGCATTCATGCCACGGTCATCAACGCCCGTTTCGCCAAGCCGTTGGATGAGGAACTGACCTGCTGCCTGGCGGCCGAGAAGCAATTCCTGGTGACGGCGGAAGAGGGAACCGAGGCCGGAGGCTTCGGCGCGAACGTCGCCGCCCTGCTCCAGGACCGGAAGATCCCCGCCGGCATCCTGCGCATTGCCGTTCCCGACCGCATCATCCCTCATGGCGCGCACAACTTACTGCATGCCAAATATGGCCTCGACGCCGATGGCATCGTGGAGAAAATCAAGAAGTACGCCTATGAACGCCCCTTGCGCACGGAGCTGAAATTTCGCTCGCTCCTCAGGCCGTGAGCCTTCCCCATAGAGTCGGCCGGGCGCGGGTCGACCGGCGTGCCTCGAAGCATAACACCCCAGCGTTCTGTGGCCTCCTCTACCTTCGCAGCCTGCACAGTGCTATCTTTTGGGCGTGACGGCCCCTTGTCCAAAACTCCGTGCGGACCGCCTGCTGGTCGAGCGGGGCTTGGTGGATTCGCGTGAGAGAGCGCAGGCTCTGATCCTGGCGGGGGAGGTGATGGCCGGCGCTCAGAAGGTCGAGAAGTGCGGAACCCTCCTGGGCGCGGACGTTCCCATCCGCCTGCTCGGCGAGCCGCTCAAGTACGTGAGCCGGGGAGGAGTCAAGCTGGAGGACGCGCTGGAACGGTTTCGCATCGATCCCGATGGCAAGATTTGCCTCGACATCGGCGCTTCGACCGGAGGCTTTACGGACTGCCTGCTGCAGCACGGGGCGGCGCGCGTGATCGCCGTGGACGTCGGAACGAATCAGCTCGACTGGCGACTCCGCCGCGACCCGCGCGTCACGGTGCTCGAAAAGACCAACGCGCGTTACCTCAAGCCGGAGAAGATCGGGACCAAGGTGGAGTTGGTGACGATGGACGTCTCCTTCATCTCCGCCACCCTCATCTTGCCCGTCGTGCCGCCGCTCCTCACCCCGCACGCGGAACTGCTGGTGCTGGTCAAGCCGCAGTTCGAGGTGGGACGAGCGGAAGTCGGCAAGGGAGGTGTCGTTCGCGATTCGCGCTTGCGGCAAGAAGCCGTCGCCAAGGTTTCCCGCCGGTTGATCGAACTGGGGTTCACGCACATTGCCTCGGTCGAGAGCTGCCTGCCGGGCGCCGCCGGCAACCGGGAGATTTTCCTGCATGCAAATTGGGGAAAACGCGCCTAGAATACCTGCGCCTTAATCACCCTTGACATCGAGGCGGCTGGCCGCTGGCGGGTTCTCAACACCATGTCCATCAAACGCGTCGGGATCATTTCCAAGCCCAAGAAGGCGGAAGTTCGGGAGATCGTGCCGCCGCTCATCCAATGGCTGCGGGAGCGCGCCGTCGAGGTGTTCATCGATAAGGAAACCGGGTCGAATCTGGAGCGCAGTGAGCGTTCGCTCTCGCGCAACGAGATGCCGGCGAGCGTCGATCTCCTCGTCGTGCTGGGGGGCGACGGCACACTGCTCGCCGCCGCCCGAGCCCTCAACCGCAAACCCGTGCCCATTCTGGCCGTCAATCTGGGCGGCCTCGGATTCCTGACCGTTATCACGCGCGAGGAGGTTTACGCGACCCTGGAGAGGGTCCTGGCCGGCGAGCTTCACACCGAACGGCGTGTCCAGATCGAGGGCGAGCTGGTCCGCGCCGACGAAGTCATCTCCTCGTTCCTTGCCCTCAACGACGTGGTGCTCAACAAGGGGGCCATCGCCCGCATCCTGGATTTTGACGTGCTCGTCAATGGGCGCTTCATCTCCACTTACAAATCCGATGGGCTCATCGTCTCGACGCCTACCGGCTCGACCGCTTACTCGCTGGCGGCGGGCGGCCCCATCGTCGCTCCTTCGGTCGAGGCGTTCATCGTCACCCCCATCTGCGCGCATACCTTGACCCATCGCCCGCTGGTGCTTCCCGATACCGCTCAAATCGAAGTGGTCGTCAAGAGCCAGCGCGAGGCCGCCTACCTGACCGTGGATGGGCAAGTCGGGCTCGCCGCCCATAGTGACGACACCGTAAGGCTCCACAAGGCATCCTCGTACGTGGAGATCGTCCAGCCACCCAGCAAAGACTATTTCGAGATCCTCCGGCAGAAGCTCAAGTGGGGGGAGAGGTAAGAGCAGGAGTCAGAAGTCAGAATCCAGAATTCAGAAGTCAGCAGCCAGGAGGCAGGAGCCAGAATCAGAACGCCGCAACGTTCGCGCGCGAAATCCATTGGGGCGAGTTTGGGCGGGACTCCGTGTCGGTTCCAAGGGCTGTTCGCCGATTCGGCGCCCGGGCAACAAGGAAGGGAGTTAGGGGACCTTTCTTCTGAATTCTGAATTCTGATTCCTACGCAACTTCTCCCGCCATCAGGTCTTCCAGGCGTTCGCGAGGGCGAATGAGTTCGGCATTCTCGCCGTCAACCAAGACCTCCGCCGGCCGCGGCCGGGTGTTGTAGTTCGAGGCGAGTACGTAACCATATGCCCCGACCGTGAGGATGGCGAGCAGGTCGCCCGGCGCAACGTCCGGCATCTCGCGGTCCTGCGCGAGGAAGTCCCCCGTTTCACACAAGGGGCCGACCACATCCGCGATCAGCTTCTCGCGTGATCGGCGCTCGGCCGGGACGACCTCGTGATAGGACCCGTAGAGCGTAGGGCGCATCAGGTCGTTCATGCCCGCGTCGACGACAATGAAGTTTTTCTGTTGGTTTCGCTTTACAAACAGCACACGCGTGAGCAGCGCCCCGGCATCGCCCACGATGGCGCGGCCGGGCTCCACGATCAGGCGGAAGGAAGTTCCGTGCACTCGCGCCGCAACGCCTTCGACCAACTTGTCGAGGGCCAAGGGTTGCTCGTCTGCGTACCGGATACCGTAGCCACCGCCCAAATCCAGAAACTCCACCTCCACCCCAGTGGACCGGAGAGCCCGAGCGACACTCAGAATCTCATCCAGCGCCTTCAGGAAGGGCTCCACTTCCAAGATCTGCGAACCGATATGGCAAGCGACGCCTCGCGCCCGCAACCATTCGGAGCGGGCCGCGCGACGATAGATCTCCGCCGCCTCATCTTTGGCCACTCCAAATTTGTGAACGATCTGCCCGGTAGAGATATAAGGGTGCGTCTCCGCAACGACATCCGGGTTGACGCGCACGGCAAAATCGGCGTGTTTCCCGAGGGCCTGCGCGCGGCTTTCGAGCAATTCGAGTTCGCCCGCCGATTCCACGTTAAACATCAGGATGCCCGCCGCGAGTCCCGCGTCGATCTCCTCCGCAGTCTTCCCGACTCCCGAGAATACAATGCGGTCGGGTGGGGCGCCGACGCGCAACACGCGCGCCAGCTCACCGCCCGACACAATATCGAATCCGGCGCCGGCCTGGCCGAGCAGGCTCAGGACGCGAAGGTTTGAGTTGGCTTTGACGGAATAGCAGACCAGGCTGGGGAGCTGCCCAAGCCCCTCGACGAGACAGCGGTAGTTAGCGAGAATCGCGGCGCGGCTGTAAACATAGGTCGGCGTCCCGAAACGCTCGGCAAGTTGATGGAGCCGGACCGCCTCGCAGCACAGTTGGTCGGATTTGTATTGGAAAACCTGCATTGGTCGAAAGTCTGTTGCCCGTCCTCAGGTTCCGAGCGGCCTGCCGCAGCCTTCAGAGGTGCCTCTGACACCCGGCACCCGACGCCCGAAACCTGCCCTTTCAGCGGACGCGCAGGAGCAGAAGCGTCTGGTCGTCACGCCGAGGCCGGCCCTGCTCGAAGCGCGCAATTGCGGCAAAGAGAGTCTCCGTGAGCTCGTGGAGGGGCCTGGCGGCGCATTCGCGCAGGACACTCTCCAATCGGCGGACACCGAATTCTTCGTGATCGGAACCCGCAGCTTCCTCCAGGCCGTCGGAGAAAAGCGCCAGCAGGTCCCCCTTTTCGAGGGTGACCGACGTCTCCTGATATTCGGCGTGCTCGAGCAGCCCGAGGGGAACACCCTCGGCCCGGATGGGCTTCACCTTTCCGTGGCGCACGAGCAGCGGCAGCGGCATGCCGGCATTCGCGAGGCGCAGGGTGCGCGTCCGGGGTTCCCAGACCGAATAGGCGAGGGTCACGAAATGGCCTTCGATCTTCCGCTCGAGAAGCCTGACGTTCAACTGCCGCAGCATCTCGGGCGGCGCCGGCTTGAGCGGCGCGAGGCTTCGCAAGATGCCGATCGTCATCGCGCCATAGAGCGCCGCCGGCGCGCCCTTGCCGCTGACATCGCCGACCGTCAGCGCGTGCCGGTCGCGCCCGTAGGTGAGGAAGTCGTAGAGATCACCCCCCAGCGTCTGCGCCGGCAAGAAGCGCGCGAAAACGTCCAGCCCCGCGATCACCGGCGAGACCGCCGGCATCAGGTGGAGCTGGATTTCCCGGGCGCGCTCGAGGTCCCGCTCCATGCGTGACTCGCTGCGCGCCACGCGCTCGTAAAGCCGCGCGTTCTCGATGGCGATGGCGATTTGCGGGGCAAGCGTGGAGAGGGTTCGCACGTGGTCGTCCGTGAAATACGCCGGCGTGGGGCTTTCCAGGTCCAGCACCCCGATCACGCGGTCGCGATAGATCAACGGCACCACCATTTCAGAGCGTGTCTCCGGGTTGGCCATGAAGTAGCGAGGATCGGCGCTGACGTCCGGGACCACAATCGTCCGGCGCTGGCTTACCGCGGCGCCGACCAGCCCCTGTCCAAACGCCACGGTGCACTTGTCCGCCAGCCGCTCGTCCTGGCGGAGCGACATCACGGCGCTGAGGGTTTTGGACTGCTCGTCGACCAGCATGATGCTGAACCGATGGTAGTCAATCAGGCCCTTGGTGAGCGTGCCGATGCGGCGCAAAAGGTCGTTCAGCGACAGAACGGAGCTCAACTCGCGGCTGATTTCGTTCAGCAGTTGCAGCGTCTTCGCCTGCCGGAGGCTACGGCGGTAGAGCCGCGCGTTCTCGATGGCCATGGCGATGCGGCCGGCGAGCAATTCCAGGATGTTCTGATGCTGCTCGGTAAAGAAATCCGGCCAAGGGGCTTCAAGGTCCACGATGCCGATCAGGCGATTCTTGGCGATCAAGGGCACGGCCAGCTCCGACCGCACGGAGGGGACCGACGGGATGTAGGAAGGTTCCAGACGCACGTCCGAGACCCGCACCGACCGGCGGGTTTCAGCCGCGCGGCCGACGATGCCTTCGCCGACTCTGACGCGCAGGCTCTTGACCACTTCGTCCGGGTGCCCCAGGCTAAAGCGCACCCGCAAATCCCGAGCCTTCTCGTTGTACAGGAGGATAGCGAAGACTTCGTAATCGATCGTCCGCTTTACGAATTCCGCCACGCGGCCCAGAAGCTCGTCAAGGTCGAGCGTGGAGTTGATCCGCTCGCTCAATTCCAGAAGCAGCGTCAGGAGGTCAATGAGCTCCAAGGGCCGCACTGAAGGTTTGAGATTGACCGCATCCGCCATGTGGTTAAGCCGCCAGCCGCCAGGCCGGCAGCTTCCTCAAGAATCGCCACGGGCGCGCTCGGGCCCGGCCGGTTTGCCCCGGCTTCGAGCATGGCGTTCTACCTGTGCGCCTCCCAATCAACACTACCCCTTTGCGCGCTGCCGCGGACCAACTACGGGCGGCCCGGCCTATCGCACGCAACCAAATCCCTGCGCCAAAAAAGCTCTTCATTGTAACATACTGCTCGGAGGCACCGCCGGCCGCCGCCGGCGCGCCAAAGACCGATGGATCGTGAGCGATTCGAGAAACTGGTGGAAGAAGCTCTGGGCCGCTTGCCCGAGTACTTCCGCAGCAAGCTCACCAACATTGCCATCCTAATCGAGGACCGTCCGCGGCGCGGCAAGCCACGCGGCGGCATCCTGCTGGGGCTTTTCCACGGCATCCCGCTAACCCAGAAGAGCACTTTCCAAATGGCGCTCCCAGACCGAATCATCATCTATCAGAAAAACATCGAGAGGCTCTGCGCGACGGATGAAGAAATCCGGCGCGAAATCCGCGCCACGGTGCTCCACGAGTTGGGCCACTACTTCGGGCTGAGCGAGGAGGAGTTGCGCGACATGTAAACCGTTCCGCCTCTTACCGCCTCTGCTCCCCCGGAATAGGGGGCCGACTTCCGGACGCTCGCCGGCTAACGAGTCCGCGCAACCTTCCAGCGGCGAGACCGTGCGATAATCAAGCCGCAGTCATATACCGCGGGGAGTCACACATGCTTAAAGTCCTGCTCATTAGTGGAAGTCCTAAAGCCGAAGGGAACACCGCTCAACTCATCAGCGAATGCGCCAAAGTCATTCAAGAACAGGGTCTGGAGACAGAAATCGTATCGTTCTCAGAGATGAAGATCGAATCCTGTACGGCCTGCGGGAAATGCACCGAGTTGGGCGTCTGCAGCCTGGAAGACGGGCTGAACGACATCGTGAAGAAGCTGCGAGGTGCGCAAGGCTTTATTGTCGGCGCTCCGGTCTATTTTGGAACGGCGCGGGGCGATGTGATGGCCGCCCTGCAGCGCATCGGATATGTCTCGCGCATGACCGATCGGTTTCTCTCAGGAAAGGTCGGTGGGGCCATCGCCGTGGCGCGCCGCGGCGGCCAGACGTTCACGCTGCAGGAAATGTTGATGTTCTTTTTGATTAACGACATGATCGTGCCGGGGTCCACCTATTGGAACATGGTCTTCGGGCGGCTGCCTGGAGAAGTGTGGCAGGACAAGGAAGGCATCGACACTATCCGGCACTTCGCGGGCAATGTGGCGAACCTGGTCAAGAAGCTGTTTGGCCCGGAGATTGCCGCGACACCGAACGCTCAGGCTTGAGTTGGGATTGAAATGCTGGTTCTGTCCTTCGACACTACGAGCGAACACGGCGGGGCGGCGATCTTCCGCGACGCCGACTGCCTGGGGTCGGTGGGTAGCGATTCCGCAGCCAACTACTCGGTCACCCTGTTTCAGATGGTCGAGCGGCTCGTTCACGATGTGCACACGCTCCCTGGCGTGCCGTCCCGGGGCCTGCAGGATGTCGAGCTTTTTGCAGTGGCCAACGGCCCGGGGTCATTCACCGGGATCCGCGTGGGGCTGGCCGCAGCGCAGGCCTGGGGGAAAGCTTTCGGCCGACCGGTGCGGGGCGTCTCTGTCCTCGCGGCGATGGTAGAACAGGCCCGTCCCGAGGCGGAACTGGCCGTCCCCATCCTCGATGCCCGGCGGGGGGAGTTTTATCTGGGCAGCTTCCGCCGCACCGGGGCCGACGATGATAGACATTTTGTGCCGGAAGATTCTGGCCTGGTGATGAAACCGGCAAGCCTTGCGCGCTACCTCGAAGAGCGAGCGCACCTCGGCCGGACGATAACGTGCTTGGTTCGGGAGCACGACCGGGCCGCACAGGCCATGCGTGGTGCGATGCCCGGAGGCTTGGGATGGACGTGCGTGGCCGGAACATTGCTCGCCGCCATTGCCCGCCTGGCAATACGAGCACACCGGGACGGAGAAAATCCCCCGCCTACCGAACTTGACGCGTACTATATCCGTCGCTCGGACGCGGAGTTGAATTGGAAGGAATAAGTCAGTTGTCAGTTGTCAGTTGTCAGTTGTCAGTTGTGAGTTGTCGGTCGTCAGTCGCCAGAAGATTGCGTGAGCATGTTTTGGACGCCAAGGCTCAAGCAACCACACACGCCGTTCCCGAGAGTCGCCCAGGGAACTGAGAACTGACAACTGATAACTGAGTACCGCACGATGAAAATCGGCTTGGGCGGGAAGGACGCTATTCATGCCCTCCTCGCCTTGCAGCAGAAGGCTCCCGAGGCGGCCCGCTGGACGCAGGGCGATTACGAACGCCTGATGGAAGACCCGGGCGGGAAGATCCTGGTCGCCGAACTGGAAACGACCGAACCCCCTAAGCTGATTGGGTTTGCGGCCCTTCATCGGATAATCGACGAAGTGGAAGTTCGCAACATGGCGGTCGATCCGGATCATCGCCAGCAAGGCGTCGGTCGCGCACTGCTTTTGGCCGCACGCGAGCACATGCTGAAAGCCGGAGCCAAGCGCGTCTTCCTGGAAGTGCGTGCCTCGAACAAACCCGCGCAGTCTCTCTACTATTCCATTGGCTTCGCCATGCACTCCATTCGCAAGAACTATTATCGCGAGCCCGACGAAGACGCCCTCGTGCTCGCTCTGGAGCTTTACCCTCCTACTGTCGTCTCCTCCTATCCCTGATACCCGGCGAGAGCCCGCCCCCTGGCTCCCCGCCACTTTCGCTTGAACGACCGCTATGGCTATGGTAGGGTGTGAAGTACGCCATCCTAGCTGAGGAGGTGACACGCCCGTGAGCAGCCCTACCGAGGCCATCCGGGAGCAGTTGATGGCCACCAGCCCTGAATACCAGCGCCTCCGCGAGGAACACGCCCGCTACTCGGCCGAGCTTGACCACCTTTCCAACAAACCTTACCTCAGTGATCAGGAGCAGATGGAAGAGGTGCGGCTCAAGAAGTTGAAGCTGCGTGTCAAGGACCAGATGGAAATGCTGGTTCGGAAGGCTCGCGTAGGCTAATTCCTGGTGCGATGTGCCCTGGGGCCGCAGTGCCTGGAGGGGGGAGGGGATGGTTTTACTCCACAGCTTCCCGGGGTGGGACTTTATCTAATTGCGGCATCAGAGAGCCTACAATCACCTCATGGTGAAAGAAGGATATTGGTACGGCCTGCCACTGGTGTTGATCGGCGGCGGCCTGATTGGGCTGAAGCTGTACGCTGTGGGCGTGTTTTTCCTGCTCGTCGCCCTGTTTGTCCTGAACTTCTTTCGTGATCCGGAACGCGTTATCACTACGGAACCGGGCGCAGTCGTATCGCCGGCAGACGGGAGGGTCGTCGAGATCGCCCTGGAGAGCTACGAGGGGCGGCCCGTGCGGCGGGTCAGCATTTTCATGTCGCCGCTCGACGTGCACGTTAACCGCTCGCCGATCGAGGGTGGGGTTCGCGACGTTGCCTACCGCAAGGGCGCGTTCCATGTGGCCTCAGGGCCGCGCGCTTCGATGGAGAACGAGCAGAACGTCTTTACCGTCGCGGGGGATGAGGGAACGGTTGTCGTGAAGCAGATCGCCGGGTTGCTGGCGCGGCGCATCGTTTTTTGGAAGCGGCTTGGTGACACGCTCGCGCGCGGCGAGCGCGTGGGGCTGATCAAATTCGGGTCACGCGTGGATGTTCTGTTGGCCCTTGAGGTTGAATTACGGGTCAAAGTAGGCGACCATATCCGGGCGGGGAGCGATGTCCTTGGAACTTCCGGAGCGAAAGCCTAAATTCCAGCGGCAAGGCCCTTTCCGGAGAGGCATCTATATCCTCCCGAGCCTCTTTACGGTCGGGACGCTCGTCTGCGGCTACTACGCCGTCCTCTCCACGCTCAGGGGATCACAACTGCTGGCGGCAGGAATTGGCGCGGGGTTGAGCCTCGTCAGTCTCGACAATGCCGCCAAGGCCATCGGCTGGGCGGTGCTCTTTGACGGCTTGGACGGGCGCATCGCTCGCCTCACCAATTCTACGTCCGACTTCGGTCGGGAGTTCGACTCGCTCGCCGATGTGATTGCGTTCGGCATCGCGCCGGCTTTTCTCGCGTATGCCTGGGGTGTCCGCTCGCTCGAGGTGGTCTCTGGCACGCAACTCGTTCAGCACATTCGCCAGATCGGCTGGATCGTCACGTTCACGTTCGTGATCTGCGGGGCAGCCCGGCTGGCGCGTTTCAATATCGACACCACCAAGGGACTGGGCGACCGCCGCTATTTCGTCGGCTTGCCCATTCCGGCCGCGGCCGGGGTGGTGGCCGCGCTGGTCCACTGGGCGAAGGATCCGGTAAACGACTGGACGTTTGGGGTCGGCTGGCTGGGCGTCGTCGCCATCCTGTCGTTCTTAATGGTAAGCCGGCTCCGTTACCCGAGCTTCAAAACTCTTGACCTGCGTCGCCGCCGCCCCTACGTGGCGATCATCCTCATCGGCTTGGTGGTCTGGGCCATCTGGGCGTTCTCCGAGCCGGTATTGCTCACGATTGCTCTAACCTATGGCCTCTCGGGGCCCGTAGCACGGCTGACCTCGCGGTTCCGCCCTCACCCGCCAGCGCCTGAAGAGGTCCACGCTTCATGACGTCTTCCCGCCAGGGTTACCGCGTCGGCGTTCTCGGCGCCTCCTCGCTGCTTGGCCAAGAACTGCTGCGAGTGCTCCAAGACCGCCACTTCCCTACCTCCCGCCTGCTGACTTTCGAGGAGGAAGAGGATCTCGAACTGCCGATCCTCGACTTGGCGGGACAGGCTGAGTTTGCGCGCGCCGATGAGGAGCTGTCGCCGGGTGATCTGGATTTCCTTTTCCTTGCTGGCCGCAGCAGTTCCGCCTCGCTGGGGGGGGAATTTCTCCGGCGGGCCCTGGAGGCCACCCGCCAACCCGCGGGCGGGGCGGGCGGGCCTCGGGAGCTCAGCCCCTGGATCATCGACCTCGCGGAGGGCATCGAGGAAAAGGAAACGCCGGCCGCGACCCTGCGCATCCCCTTCCTGGAGCGGGCCGGGCGGACCCTCCATCCATCACCCGAGTCGCGGAGGCTCGGTTCCCCTCACCCGGCCGCCATCGTCCTGAGTGCCTTGCTCTCCCGGCTCACGGCACGCTTCCATCTGCACTCTGCCGTGGCCCAGGTCTTTTTTCCGGTCTCGGAAATCGGCCCGCGTGGCATCGAGGAGCTACAGAAGCAGGCGGTCAACTTGCTGAGCTTCCAAAAGATCCCGCAAACCGTGTTCGGAGCGCAGTTGGCGTTCAACCTCCTCGGCCGGCTGCCTGGCAAACAAGCCGTCAGCCTGGAGTGTTTTGAGGACCGCATCCGCCGTCAGTTGCGACAATACCTGACAGAGCCGGTCCCCCTGCCCGCCTTGCAGCTATTTCAGGCGGCGGTGTTCTATTCGCTGGCCGTTTCCCTTTACGTTGAAACCGATCAGGCCATGTTGCCCGAGGCACTTGAGGCCGCCCTGCAGGGCGAGCATGTGCAGCTTCGACGCCGGTCCGAACCCCCTCCCTCGCCGGTCGAGGCGGCTGGCTCGGGTGATATTTTGGTGGACAACGTCACCGCCGACCAGGAGCATCCCACGGGCTGCTGGATTTGGTCAGTCGTCGACAATATCCGTCTGGCCGCGGAAAATGCCGTTGAGATCGCCGGAACCCTTCAGGAGCGACTGCAGTAAAGCAACGGACGAATTCTGAATGATGAATGATGAACTCCCATCGTGCCATGGCATATACGGCGCAGCGCGGCGACCCCTGAGCAATGCCGCTGGACGCGCGCCCGCTCTCTGTCTCCTGCCTTTTGCCTTCTGCCTTCTGGCTCTTTCCTTAGCCTGCGGCTATCACGTCGCGGGGCGCGGGGACCGCCTGCCCACCGACGTCAAGACCATTGCTGTGCCCATTTTCACCAACTCCACCAGCAAGTACCGGATCGAGCAGCGAGTTTCGGCGGCGGTCACCCGCGAGTTCATCGAGCGCACGAAGTTCCGCGTCACCCCCGAGCCGGCGGGCTCCGATGCCGTCTTGAAAGGGGAGATCAAAGACATCCGCTCGGGGGTCATCACTTTCGACCTTTCGACGGGCCGCGCCACCACGCTCCAGGTGCAGGTGGTCGCGGCTGTTGATCTCGTTGACCAGCACACCAAGAAGGTCCTTTTCTCCAATCACAACTACATCTTCCGCGAGGAGTACCAAATCAGCCAGAACCCTACCGCGCTCTTCGAGGAAGAGGATCCGGCGCTTGACCGCCTCTCGCGCGACATCGCCCGCACGCTGGTCACAGAGATTCTGGAGAATTTCTAAGCAGGGGCGCAGACACGTCCTTCCCAACGCATAGCCATCCGAAGTAAACTGCCGCTTTCAAGGCCGCCGGGGGCCGGTGTCGAAGATGGCGCCGGCTGAGGGACAGACTCAGCATGGGTCCAACGGTATTCATCGCCACTTTGCGTAAGGGCAAGGCAGGGCCGGCGTATTTTCTGCGCGGGCCGGACCGCTTCCTTCAGGATGAGTGCCGCTCGGCCATCGCCGCGTCGCTCGCTCCCGAGGCGCGCGAATGGTGCTTGGCGGAGATCGAGTTTGAGCCGGGACGCCTGGCACGCGAGCTCGATGGCGCGAGCCAGATGCCGATGCTGGGCGGCCACAGTTTCCTCGTCTTCTCCGATCCCGAAGACTTCAAGCGCGCCTCGGACGCGGAATACGAGGCGTTGGATGCCTATCTCGAGCGTCCGTCGCCATTTGCCACGGTCGTCTTCATTGCCTCCGAGCCCGACCGTCGGCGACGCTTCATCCAATTGCTCGAGAAGAAGGCTCAGGTGGTCGAGATGCGGCCACTCGTCGCGCGCGAGGCGGCCGAGTGGTTGCGGGATTACCTCTCGAAACGCGGCGTAGAAATCGCCCCGGACCTAGCCGAGGAAATTGCCGTCAAGTTTGAAGTCAGTCCCGACTCGCGCGGAGAGAGCCACAAGGCCGGCGTCAACCTCCTCTGGCTGCGGACGGAGATGGAAAAGCTGCTCACCGGGAAGCCCGGCGGCCAGAGGATCGAGCGCGACGACCTGGACTTGCTTGTCGTCTTCCGCGAAGAGCACGAAATCGGCAAGCTCCTCGCCGCCATCGCCGAACGCAAATTCCCGGAGGCGCTGGCGCAGCTTCGCGCCCTGCTCGCCAGCAAAGAGCCCGAGACCCTAATCCTCTGGTGCATCGGCGACTTGATCCGCCAAACGCTCAAGGCTGGCGTGCAACCGCAGTTCGGGCGAAGGCTCTCGCCTTACGGAGGCGAACGCGGCGGGTGGGGGCGGTTCGCCAATCCCTTCTCCGCGCATGAGATCGCTCCCCGCGCGCTCGGTAGCTACTCCCGACAGGAATTGAGCCAAGCGCTGCGAGCCGTTCGCCGCGCTGATCTCGGCATCAAGTCTTCCTGGAAGGATTCGAAAATCCTGTTGGAATTCCTCCTGTGGCAGATTATCGTCGGAAAGGCCGCCGAGACACTGGAGTACATCGGCGAGACCCTGCCCGCCGAGACCGCCGACGCTTGACCGGCGACGCCTTGGATGCCGCCATCATCCAATCGGGCACGCGGGATGAAGCGAAGGGCACACGGAGAGGCCGCGCTCGCCAAAGTTAATTTGTCCCGAAAACCTAGGTCAGCGCGTTGTAGCGGAGGGTGAGCCGCGACTTATAGCGCGCGGCGGTGTTGGGATGAAGGATGCCTTTGTGGATCGAGTGATCGATGAGCGCCAGCGTCGGCCGGAGCAGGGCCTGCGCGGCGGACTTATCCTTGGCCTCCAGGGCCGTGCGCAGCTTGCGGATCTGGTGTCGCAATCGCGTGGTGTGCACGCGGTTGGTGATGGTGCGCTTGTGGATCTGCTTGATGCGCTTCAGTGCGGACTTGTGGCTTGCCACGGATTCTCCTTTTGAGCAGAATGCGAATTTCCAATTTATCAGATGCCTCTGGAATCGTCAACGCGAATGGCCGTGGAATCAACCGCGCCCGGCGCTGAACTCGAAATCCTCTACGATGCGGAAGCGATCGCGCGCCGCGTGCGCGAGCTGGCCGCACAGATTTCCCAGGAGTACCAGGGAAGGCCTGTGCGGCTTGTCGGTATCCTCAAGGGCGCGTGGGTCTTCATGGCGGACCTGGTCCGGCAACTTGACCTCGAAGTGACGGTTGATTTCCTGAGCTTCGCAAGCTACGGGGACGCCGCGCAGCCTTCTGGTATCGTTAAGATCACCAAAGATCTCGATCAAAGCATCGCGGGACAGGATGTACTCGTCGTCGAGGACATCCTCGATACCGGGCAAACGTTCGAATACCTGCGCGGCGTGCTGGAGGCCCACAAACCTCGCTCGCTCAAAGCCGTCACCTTGCTCGACAAACCTTCGCGGCGGGTGCGCCCCGTCCAGGCCGACTACGTCGGCTTCACGATCCCCGACATCTTCGTCGTCGGCTACGGGCTCGATTACGCGCAGAAGTATCGCAACCTGCCGGACATCCGCGTTCTCCGAGCCAAGATGTAGCGCCGGGCTTCAGCCCAGCATCTGCCGCCCTAAAGGGCGGCGCTACGGTCACAAACCCGTTTACAAACCCCGCAACCGCATCCCATAATGACTGCGAACTCTCCGCGTCATGAGCGATTTCTCCACCCCGCTGATGCGCCAGTACAGCGCCATTAAGGCGCGGCATCCAAACGCGCTGCTCTTGTTTCGCCTGGGCGATTTTTACGAACTCTTCTTCGAGGACGCAGTCGTCGCCGCGAAGGAGCTCCAGATCACCCTCACCTCACGCAACAAGGAGAAGGGCCAGCCTATTCCCATGTGCGGCGTGCCGTATCACGCCGCGGAAGGTTACATCGCCCGGCTGATTCGCAAAGGCTTCCGCGTCGCCGTTTGCGACCAGATGGAGGATCCGCGCTTCGCCAAGAAGCTCGTCAAGCGCGAAGTCACCCGCGTCGTCACTCCCGGCACGGCCACCGACCCGCAGCTTCTCGAACCGCGCGAAAACAACTATCTGGCAGCAGTGGTAGAACAAAACGGCTCGCTGGGCCTGGCGCTTGCGGACTTGTCGACCGGCGACTTCCGTGCCACGGAGTTTTCCGGAGCGGAGGCCGGCGCGCGCTTCCGTGAAGAACTCGACCGCCTGCGCCCGCGGGAACTTCTTGTTCCTGGTGACGCCTCCTCGAGAGCTTCATCTGAGATATCAAATCTCAAATCTGAGATTCCCGGCTTCACCCAGACCCGCCTGGACGATTGGGTCTTCAATCACGACTATGGCGCGCGACAGTTGCGCGACCATTTCCGCGTCGCGACGCTCGAGGGCTACGGCCTCGCCAGCCACCCGCTGGCCGTCGCCGCCGCGGGGGCCATCCTCCACTATGTGCGCGAGACGCAGCGCGGCTCGCTCGCCCACCTCGACGGCATCCGTTTCTACGAGCAGCAGGACGCACTGATCCTCGACCCCGCGACGCTGCGCAATCTGGAACTTCTGGAGCCGGCGTTTGGCGGCACCCGCGACACGACGTTGCTCGCCACCCTCGACCAGTGCGTCACCGCTTTCGGCGCGCGACTGCTGAAGCATTGGCTGCTTCACCCGTCGATCGATCCCGGGGAGATCACCGCCCGCTGGGAAGGCGTGGGCGAGTTCATCAAGGAGACAATCACCCGGGAAGAATTGCGTCGCGTGCTGGGCAGAATCTACGACCTTGAACGCTTGCTCAGCAAAGTGACGCTGGAGACGGCCAACGCGCGCGACTTGCTGGCCCTGAAGCAATCGCTCAGCCAACTGCCCCTCCTCAAGCAGCACCTGACTTCCTTGCGTGCCCCGCGGCTCATGAACATCCACGGCCGGCTCGATGAGCTCGCCGACGTCCACGAGCTGCTCGAGAAATCCATCCATCCCGAACCGCCGGTGCTGCTCACGGAGGGCAATCTGATCCGGCCCGGCTACCATACGGAGCTCGACGAGCTCCGCAGCTTGAGTCAGAACAGCAAGCAGTTGATCGCCCAGATCGAATCGCGCGAGCGCGAACGCACGCACATCGCATCGCTCAAGGTGCGGTTCAACAACATCTTCGGGTACTACATCGAGGTCTCGAAACCCAACCTGCACCTTGTCCCGGCCGACTACGAGCGCAAACAGACGCTCGTGAACGCCGAGCGCTTCACCACGCCGGAACTCAAGGATTTGGAAGCCAAGATCCTCGACGCCGAAGAACGGATGCAGGCGCTGGAGCGCGACCTCTTTCTCGAAGTTCGTCGCCAGGTGGGCGGCGAATCGCGCCGCATTCGCCAGACCGCTCAGGCGCTCGCCGAACTCGATGTGCTGGCCTGCTTCGCCTGGCTGGCCGCGGAGCGCAGTTTTCACCGGCCCGAAATCTCCGAGGACGGGGAACTCGTCATCGTTCAGGGGCGCCATCCCGTCGTCGAGCGCATCTGCGAGGCCGAGCAAGCCGGCCGGTTCGTGCCCAACGACCTCTACATGAATTCAACTTCCGACCGCATCCTCCTCATCACCGGCCCCAACATGGGCGGGAAATCGACTTATCTCCGCCAGGCGGCGCTCATCAGCTTGATGGCGCAAATGGGAAGCTTCGTGCCCGCCGAGCGCGCCAAGCTGCCGATTTTCGACCGCATCTTCACTCGCATCGGCGCCTCGGACAACCTCGCGCGCGGACGGTCGACATTCATGGTGGAGATGACGGAAGTCGCCGGCATCCTGAATATCGCCACGCCGCGCAGCCTGGTGTTGCTCGACGAAGTGGGGCGCGGCACGGCAACCTTCGATGGTCTTGCCATCGCCTGGGCGGTGGTCGAGCACTTGCAGACCCACCGGCAGGCGAAAACCCTCTTCGCCACGCACTACCACGAGCTCACGGAGCTTGCGGACCTGCTCCCCGGCGTGCGCAACTACCACGTTTCGGTGAAGGAATCGGGAGCGAACATCGTTTTTCTACGCAAAGTCGAGCCGGGCAGCGCCGACAAGAGCTATGGCATTTACGTGGCGCGCCTCGCAGGCCTGCCGCCGGCGGTCATCGAGCGGGCCCGAGAAATTCTGACTCGCCACGAGCAGAGCGAGCACACGTTGAGCGAGAAACTCGCCTCTCGCCGCGCGGCGGACGAGCCTGGCGCGGTCCAGTTGACCATCTTCACGCCCCTTAACGCCGAGGTCGTGCGCGCCATCGACCAAGCCGACCTCGACAACCTCAAGCCCCTCGAGGCTCTTAACCTTCTCGCCGAGCTGAAGAAACAGATCAAATGATTGCGTGCTCAGTTGCGGAAACGGGTCAGCTTCTCCTTTTGGAAGTCGGCCTAGACGAGCCCGCACGCAACCTTGAGTCGCTGCTGCGTTCTGTCCAGCCTGCCGGGGTGATCATCCGGGTTGGGCGACCGACGAATAAGGGGAAGCTCCGCACGTTGTTGGTCAAGATCTCCCGCGCGCTTGGAATAAACGCACTCCTTGGAGCGCGCGGAGATGGGCTACCCGGGATGTTTCGACTACCCGTCCCTGGTCCGACAAGAACCGGCCAACAGGAACTGAGAATTATGGAAGCCCTCGCAGAAATACGCGGAGCGCTGCTCCGGGCGTTGGGTTTCAATATTGACTTCACGCTTTCTGTTGACCTAACGGAATCTGGCCGTCCGTTTGCGCCGGAGAGCAACGCGCGGCGGGTGGCTGTCCTCGCGCGGGCCTATGTCTCTGGATTGCGCCGTCAGGGAGTGCTGGCCTGCGCCGGAGCCTTTCCGGGACTGGCGAGCGTTGAGACAGACAAGGATTCCGGGGCGTCGGTAAGCGCCAAATCGATGGCCGCCTTGTGGCAAGAAGACCTGACCCCCTTCCGAGAGCTTCTCCCGCGCCTGCCGCTCCTCGCGATGAGCCCCGCCGCCTACGAGGCGTACGACTTCGACGTGCCGCGTCCGGCAATGCTATCTTCGAATGTCGTCACGGGCTTGCTTCGCGTTAAGCTCGGGTATCGCGGGGCTGTGGTAGCGCACCTCCCTCAACTCGAGCAGACAGCAGGAAAAATCGAAGTGGGCGAATCAGCCGTCAAAGCTTTTGAGGCAGGCTGCGACCTCATCGTCGTGCGCGGAGACAAGACCTCTGTGGAACAGGCGGTTCAGGCGACCAGCGGCGCGCTCGGATCAGGAAAAATCTCACGCGAGCGCCTGCAGGAATCGCTGGGTCGAATTCGAGCTCTCAAGAGGCGACTGGCGGCTCAGAAGCGGCGAGCTTCACCGCGGGCAGTTCAACAGATTGCAGAGCGGATTGGGCAGCTCGCGAGAGATTCCGAGACCTGAGGGCAGAACCTTGACGAAGAAGAACTGGAGAGCCCGTCTGGTGCTGGGGCTGATGTCGGGAACCTCGATGGACGGCGTGGACGCCGCGCTCGTGGAGATCAGCGGCTCGGCGGAAAGGCCGCGCGTGCGCCTGCGCTCGTTCACCACCACGCCCTATCGGCCCGAGGTGCGGCAACGGATCGCGCGCCTGGCTGCCGGGGAATCCAGTAATGCGGGCGTCATCAGCCAGCTCAATTTTCTGCTCGGCGAGGTCTTCGCAGAGGCGGCACTCAAGCTTTGCCGTCACGCTGGGGTTTCTCCTCGGCAGCTTACCGTCATCGGCTCGCACGGCCAGACGATCTATCACCAAGGGCTGCACGCGACCGAAGGTGGACGACAAATCAAAAGCACACTGCAGATCGCCGAACCCGCCGTGATCGCCGAGAGAACCGGAGTTCCCGTGATCGCCGATTTTCGCGCCGCCGACATCGCCGCGGGCGGCCAAGGCGCGCCGCTGGTGCCGATGGTGGATTATCTGTTGCTTCGCGACGAGCGCGAGGGCCGCGTGGCGCTGAATATCGGCGGAATCGCCAATGTCACCGTGATTCCCGCGCACGCACGGCCTGAGCAGGTCTTTGGCTTCGACACGGGACCGGGCAACATGGTGATTGACGCCCTCATGCGCCGCTTCACCAGGGGTCGCAGATCTTACGATGCGGGCGGCGGCGTGGCCTCGCGCGGAAAGGTCATTGAGCCCGCTCTTGCCGGCGCACTCCGTCATCCGTTCATTCGCCAGCCGCCTCCGAAAAGCGCTGGCAGGGAGCAATTCGGCCAGTTGTTTGTAGCGTCGAATTTTCTGGCGCGGCGGCGGACTCGCTTCGAAGACGCGGTGCGCACCGCGACCGAACTCACGGCGCGAACCATCGCCGACGCGCTCGAACGCCTTGTATTTCCTCGTGCAAAAGTCCACCGGCTGATTGTCTCCGGCGGCGGCGCGCACAATCGCTTCCTTCTCAAGCGGCTCCGAGAGCTATTGCCTCAACTCTCCATCAACCTCTCCGACGATTTCGGCCTCCCCGTGGATGCGAAGGAGGCCATGGCCTTCGCTCTTCTCGCCGACCGCACCCTGCATAGTCTGCCCGGCAATCTGCCCAGCGTCACCGGCGCCCGTCGGGCGGTCGTGCTCGGCAAACTCGTGAGCCACAGTTAGAATCGGAAAACCGGAGTGGGCGCGGACTGGCTGGCCAGGCTCAGTTCGAGTGCCTTGCCGCGTCCGCGGGCGGAGAGCGCTTCCAGGGCGCTCATGCGGGCGATCTCGGGGTGGTTGTTGTTTTGGCTGAGGTGGGCAAGCACGAGGACGCGCGCCGCGCCGTCGAAATCCTCGCGCAGGAATTCTGCCGTCGCCAGATTCGACAGGTGGCCGTGACGGCTCATCACCCGCTGTTTGACGACCCACGGGTACGGGCCCACCTTGAGCATCTCGAGGTCGTGGTTGGATTCAAAAATCAGGCAGTGGCAGCCCGCGACATGTCGCTTGACGAGCTCGGGGATGTACCCGAGGTCGGTGACCAAGCCGATGCCGATACCCTGCGTGTCGAAGCGAAAGGCGACGGGGTCGGCGGCGTCATGGGGAACCGTGAAGGGAGTAATCTCGATATCACCCACCGCGAACGTCTCGCCGGGCTTGAAAAGCTCGAAGGCTTTGGCGCGCCGGCCCCAGCGGATAGCGTCGCAGGTGGCTTCGTTGAGGTAGATGGGGGTAGCGCGGCCGGCCGCGTCGCGGGTGAGCGATTCGAGGCCTCGTACGTGGTCGCTATGCTCGTGGGAGATGATCAGAGCATCGAAGCCGTTGGCCTGTTCATCGGCGGCCGCGAGGCGCGCTATGGTTTCCCGCCGGCTAAAGCCCGCGTCGACGAGCAGCTGGGTCTTCTCGGTCGCAATCAACGTGGCGTTACCATGACTCCCACTGCCGAGAACACAGACGCGGACGCTCAATCCGATGATCCTTTTTCGGAGCGATTCCGCAACCGCTCCGAGGCTTGAGGAAGATTATAGTCCACGGGAGCAGGGTCACGCAGAAGAAATCCTCGCGGACAAAATCGTGGAGCCCACTACAGCTTCGATCGGCTGTATCCGGTCGTCGCCAGCACGCCGACGGAGCCGCCGGTGCAGTTTCTTCAGCTTTTGGCTTGTTGGACATATTGTGATTTCCGGCGTTGCCTACGCGAGCTGTCGCGCGCACCTCGCAAGACCGTGGCGGGCCCGCGTGAGAAGGACCTTAGGCCGGGCGATCATGCTGCGGAATCAGCTTCGACGGGCAGCGGCTCATTGTCCACTCCGGGTGGCATCAGACGATGTTCAGTAAAGAAAAGGCGGAGAGCCTGCTCGATCCCCCACGCGGACTCGGTGTGCTCTGGGTAAGTGATCACGCGCACTTCAGAAGTGAACCGGTCGCTGGCGCCTAAGGCGTCGTGGAGCCCCTCGGTCAAGCGCTCGGCCACACGATAGGCGGCGTCCGAGCCAGCCCCGGGTAGTAGAATTCCGAAGACTCCCGGCGCAAACAGGTAAATCGAATCCTCCCGTCGCAAGCGGCGGGTCAGCGCCTTGGCGGCGTCTCCGAACGCCGCCCATATCTCATTCTGATCGCTAATCTCGGGCGCGGAGACCAGGCGAACGACCAGGCGCGACAGCGGCTGGTCGGTGCCCGAGGCGCGCCTAACCTCCATCGGCAGACGGTCCTGGAAATGGCTGTACTCGGGCAGCGTTTTCAACAGGTCATGGCTGGCCTGGCGCCGCAGGGCGAGGTTTTGCATCTGCTCGTCAAGTAACAGCTTGCGGAGGTTGCGCATCGCCAGGTGACGATCCAATACGACTCGGGCCGGAATTGACCGAGGCAATCGTCCTGCCATCCACCGCGAGCCTGTAAGTCTCGCGGGTCTCATCCACGATTTCGATCCAATGGGAAGCCAAACTGAGGGCTTGCTTAGAGTGCTAATATTATAACTTCCTTATCTTCAGGACGTTCTGAACTCCCTGTGCTGAACGCCATGCCGCAGGCCGCAAGGAGCCCAAGGCGCGGGACCTCCAGGCAAGGTACCCGATTTCAGTTCGGAAAGGCTTCTGCCACACCTTTTTGCTGTCCCAAACGTAGGCATGAGTCTCACGCCCGAGACAACGGGCGGAACGGGCATTTTGTCGTGCAGGACGCAAACGGAAGATGGGGCAAAATGGGACACCTTCGTCGTGGATTGACTAGGTTCAGGGATTGCGGATGGCCAGTTCGAGCCAAGGATTCTGCCAGAGCGAAGAGGATGCTGCAGGCTTTGTTCGGGGGGTTCGGAAGGGGCGGAACGGAGAGACCTCGGACCGATCAGCGTTTGGAATGCACCGTCATTCCGCAGCTTCCGACGCGTCTTCAGCCAGCAAGCGGTAAAGCGTAGCGCGGCTGACCCCGAGGATTTCGGCCGCCTGGACCTTATTCCCGCCCACGCGCTCGAGGACGCGCAGGGCGTGGCGCCGCTGAATTTCTTCCAGGGTTATGAACTCGTTGTCTTCCCCCGCGCCTTTGGGAATGGCTGCCCCGAACCGCGCCGGCAGGTCGCGGACATCAACGGTGTCCCCCTCGACCAACATGCAGGCATGGCCGAGGACATTTTCCAGTTCGCGGACATTTCCGGGCCAACTATATCGCGCCAAGATTGCCTGGGTGCGATAGGCGAGGCGCGCGAGGGGCTTGTTATATTGGGCCGCGAAGCGCTCCAGGAAGTAGCGCTCGAGCAGCGGCAAGTCCTCCTTGCGATCGGCCAGGCGAGGCAGCCGAATCTCGATCATGCAAAGTCGATAGTAGAGGTCCTCGCGAAACTTCTGATGGGCGACCTCCGCCTCCAGATCCCGATTGGTGGAGGCGACGACGCGCACGTCCACCTTGCGCGTGACGGGCGAGCCGACGCGCTGGATCTGCTGGTCTTGCAGCACGCGCAGAAGCTTGGCCTGAGTAGCCATCGGCATCTCGCCGATTTCGTCGAGAAGCAAGGTGCCGCCCTGCGCGTACTCGAACAGGCCAATCTTGTCCTGGGTAGCGCCAGTGAAGGCGCCCTTCACATAGCCGAAAAGTTCGCTCTCGAAGAGCGTCTCGACCACCGCGGCGCAGTTGCAGACCACGAAGGGGCCGGCGCGGGAAGGGCTCAAGCGATGCAAGGCGCGGGCCACCAACTCTTTGCCGCAGCCGGTTGGTCCGGTCACCAGCACCGTGCGGAAATGGGGCGCGACCCGCCGGATGCGCGCGAAGACCTCCAGCATCAGCGGGCTCTTGCCCACGATTCCCTCAAACTGCGAGGCTTCCAGGAGCTCGCGCTCCAAGTGCAAGGCCCGCTGTCTCTGCTGCGCGTCGGCAACCAAGCTGCCAACCCGTTCCCGGAGCTTTTCGAGGGAGATGGGCTTGGTGAGGTAATCGCAGGCGCCCTTCTGGATGGCCTCGACGGCGGAGTCCGTCGAGTAGTGTCCGGTCAGCAGGATCACGTCGATGCTGGGGTCGACTTCCACGATCCGCTCGAGCATTTGCATGCCCGTCAGCTTGGGCATGATCAGGTCGAGGATGGCAATTTTCGGGCGGCGGCGCAGGACTAACTCCAGCCCCTGTTCGGAATCCGAGGAAGTGAGGATTTCGACGCCGTCCTGACTCAGGGCTGCTTTGATGAGGTCGAGGGTAAGGGGATCATCGTCGACCGCGACCAAAGTGACCGGCGCGGCATCTGAGGTCTTGTTCATAGGCGCCGCCCGGCGCGCCCCTCGGCGGGCCGTACGGAGATAGGTTTAATTGCCATCGGCAGGAACCAAACCGCCGTCCGGCGGGCGCGTCACTGTCAGGATCCTGCGTCGCGTGCTCGACGCAGTAGCCAAGGCAAACCAGCGCAAAGAGGCAACGCGCTCTCCAATGCATATCGGCATGGGCCGATATGAAGATTATCTAATTATTCGCGGGCTGGCGCAGAACGTTGCGGGTAGTGGGCTCTTGTACGCGGCTGGCGCCCCGATGACGTCCATGGAGGCGATCTCGCGTGGCGACTGTCTTGAAGTGATCACGCCGGGGAGGCAGACTCTCCCACGGCATGCCATTCTACAAGAGAGTAGCGCGGACCTCCGTTTTTGAGGTCCGCGGCTCTGGTTCCGTAATGGCGTTCCGCGGCTTGTGTTTTCGCGGACGTTCGTTAGATTCGCGTTCGGGGATCGGAAGGCAAGCTCACGCGGTCAATGGTCAAACCGCAGCGTCGCTTTTGCTCTACCGCCTTCATCCCGGAATACTCATTCACGCTCGACCATGGCCAATCTTGCGGGCGGCGTACCAGGCCGGCTTTGACAGGGTTCAAGTGAAGGTACTCGACCTTCTCGTTGTACTCCTTCACGGTGCGCGCGCCCGGTCGAAGGCAAGCGCCAGCAAGCGGAAATCGGCCTCAGCGAGCTTGGCGCGCCCTTCGCGCAGGCGCACCGTGATGAAGAAATATCGGTCCGAAAGAAAGGGACGAGGGAGCCGCGACACGGCGCAAGAATACGACACACTAAACGCGATTGCCAGATGAGAGCCGCGGACCTCAAAAGCGGAGGTCCGCGCTACTCGCTGAGGCTTTATTCACGAGATTCTTGGGCAAGACCGGCGATCAAGGCCTTTGAGACATGATTCGCGAGAGCAGAAAGAAGAGGGCGCAACCGACAGCGGAGCCGAACAGCGTCGCAAAGCCAATGCCAAAGGTCAGGTGCCCCAGGATGTGATGCAGCGGAGTGCCATGGGGAGAGAATTCTGGCACCGAATAGATATTGTATGTGCGGGTCAGCGCAGCAAAGGCGACAGCGGCAGAAATCAGCAGTTGTTCCCACACGACCAGGAGGAAGACCGAAAGGACGACATTCGCATAGCTGCCGAACCGCCGCGCGTATATTAGCAACACCGCCAGGAAAATGGCGACAACAGTCGCGAGCGTTACGCTCACCCAGTGCAGGACCCACCTGGGCGCACCCGCGAAGCCCAGGACTATCCGCAACATCCAGGCGGCGGTGATGAACGCGAACAGGGGCGCCAGCAGCTGCACATGTTCCCGGAAGCTGTGTCCGCGAACGATCATAGTGCCTCCTCGGTCGAACCCGTTGCGCGCACAAGCACGAGTGTCAAGTCATCTTCGAGTTCATCTCCCGACCAGTCGCGCACCGCGCCAACCACAGTGTGCTGGATCTCGTTCAGCGGTCGCGAAGCGTTGGCGATGAGAAGCGACGCCAGACGTTCTTCGCCGAATTCGCTGCCATTCGTCACGCCTGCCTCGGTGACACCGTCAGAGTAAAGCGCTAAGAGGTCGCCGGGCGAGAGTTCGACTTCGCCCACCACGTGGGTCACATCCTCAAGGACGCCAAGCGGTGGCCCGCTGGCCACAAGTCGCAGCCGTTCCCGACCGCCGATCAGCAGCGGCGGCAGGTGTCCAGCATTGACGAAACGCAGGCGGCGCGTGGCGGGGTTCCACTCGGCGTAGAAGACCGTGGTGAAGCGGGAATCACCCGACACCTGCAAGAGGTGGCGGTTGAGATCAGCCAACAGGAAGTCCGGCGCTCGCCCCGAAGACGCCAACGTGCGCAGCACGGCATGAACGGTGGACATCAGAATGGCGGCGGAGATCCCCTTGCCACTGACGTCAGCGATGGCAAAGGCCAGGCGGCCGTCGGGCAGTGAAATGACGTCGTAGTAATCGCCGCTGACACCGCGCGCCGGAACGCACACCGCGCAGAATTCCAGACCCTTGTGGACGGGGAAACGTTGCGGGAATAGCGCCTGCTGGACTTGCAGCGCGAAGCTGAGCTCTGCTTCTTTGCGTGCCAGCTCCCGGCGGCTGGCCCGGAGCTCGTGCTGCACGCGGTAGAGCGTCATGCCGAGCACGGCCACGGCGCTGGTGCCGCCGAACGTCAGGCCCCAGGCCACCAGCTCCGATTTCCCCAACAGGCCGCGGCCAACGTACAGCAGGATGCCCGCGCCGACAAGCAAGCCAGTAAGGTAGAGCCGGTCGCGCATCGCTCGGCTCGGCGTGAACCAAGCACGGATTTCCATCATTCGTCCCGGATTGTAGCAGTATAGGCGCTAACGCTTCTGCTGTGACAGCCTTCTTTCGGCTGCACGTTGTCAGTATTCCACTTCAGACCGGTCCACGCGTCTGCAAGGAGCCGATGAGCAGCAGCTAAATCTTTCGCACTTGCTAGTGGAGATCAAGCCCGAAAGCGGGAACGCCTTGGGCAAGAGTCTCTACGGGGAGGAGCTTCCCTTCGGTCCCAGTGCCCTGACCGGCTGCTGACTCTGTGATTGAGAGAGTCCCCTTGCCTTCTGAGTATGCGAGGCGGTTCTGATTGTAACAGCGGTAGTTCAGGCGCTCGGCTTGGGCCGCGCAGCAAAACAGAACAGCTCCGGCGATCCACAGCGTCTTCATCCGGTAAGCCAGGGTGCGTCGAGCATGACCTGACGCCAGGTCCAGCCGGCGCCGGCGACGATCGAAATCAGGGGATCGCGCAGTTCGTCCACGCTGAAGCTCCAGGAATAGCTCAGGTCGGGCGTGATCCGCCCATCCTTGATTTGGAGCCCCAGCACGGTCTCGCGCTGTTCCTCGAAGAAGGTGATCCCTCGCTCGGCCCGATAGCTGAGATTCGCGCCGCCGAGACCGGCGGAGGCGTCGAATGCCGCGCGGTACTCCAGCACGCGGACGGTCCGGTCCGCCTCGTCAAGCCGCAGACGGTAACGGATCAGTTGCCTCATGCGGTGGGCGCGCATCTGGTCGAGCCAGGTCGCATCCGCATAGCGCCATTCCGCAATCACTTCGTCGGGCCGGTCGCCCGGGCGGACCGTGAACGGGACAGCCGTGCGGGCGACGCCGAGCAGTCTGTCGCGCAGGGTTGCGGCCGGCACCGGCGCCACGCCCGCCAGCGCCGGAAAAGTGGCGGCCCAGGTCGACAACCGCACAAAAACCCACGAGACGAACAGCCCGTAAACCAATACGCCGCTGAGTAGCGCCGCTAAGCCGCGGTTTGAGATGCGGTCCGGCGGTCCGGTCGGGCGCGGCGCGCTCGGCGAGGGCCTTTGCAGCCGCCGTTCCACTGCGGCGCGGTTCGCGCCCATGACATGAACCACCTGCGCGCCGTCCTGAAACTGAAACGAGGCGATGCCCTCTCGCTCGATCAGCACGCCTTCATGCCCAGCGACCTGCGTGAGAGGGGGAGGCGGGTCGCCGTGCTCAGTCCTCAGAAATGCAGCCGCGGCTGCGGCATCGGGGTACCGAACTGTCGAAATGGAAGTGCCATCCGGGTAGGTGGCGAGCTTCGCCTCCACGACACCGAGCATGCCCCCGGCGATGTCGGTGACCGTGGGTGCGGCCTCTTCGGCCCGCGCCGCTCCGCGCTCTTGCGACGAATCTTTCCATGCCTGCGGCCCGAATATGGCGAGGCCGGCGACCCAAGGCAGCAGGATGAGGCCGGCAAACGCGCCGAAAAAGACGATGGCGCGACGGTCCCCCATCTTCCAGTACAGGAGCGTCAAGACTGCCGCGGCTATGAGGCCGAAGATGGTCAGGAATAGGGTCGGGAACTGGTCCACGCGTCTGGCGTGTAACCAGGCAATCAGTAGCGACGCCGCAGCCATGAGGATGAAACCGGCTATGACCCCAAGCGCCATCAGGTTGACGCGAGTGTCCACCCACACCTCCTTGGCCTTCCCGTAGGCAGGCGTGCTCTCCGAAATTTCCCTTTTGGTATTTCCGAGGGCCAAAACATACCACACACCGCCTCGTTTTGGAGCGCTTTGTTTCGGGCTCCATCCAACCGGCCCCCCAAAGCATGTAGCGCCGTCCGCAGACACCGCAGAGCTGCGCTCTGCGCCAGCCAACGCGAACAAACAAAACGGGAGTGACGAGCCCTCCCTACAACGCTCTCCTGACTATTTTTGATACATCTTTCCGAAACGGGGACAGGTGGCCCGCACACTGGGCTGCAACCGTATTCTCCGTCGACGCCAACTTCTTTCCTTGCAGCGCGGTGCAAGTCGCACCCGCCCGCCCAGCTTAGGCCCGTCGAGTGCTCTTGAGGCAACTGCCAGTGGTCGCACGGTGTCCATCCGGGGATCGACCCGCTCGCAATTCAGACAATATGGCGATGCCGGACGACCTCGGGAACTGGGAGGGAAAAGACATGAAGGAGCGCGTTTTGGTGGTTGATGACGAACCGAGCATCTGCCTCCTGCTGGGCGAAAGGCTGGAGCACGAGGGTTACGGGTGTCGGACCGCCCTGAGTGGTGAAGAGGCGCTGGAACTGATGGCCAGCGACCCCGCCGATTTGGTGATTTCCGACTTGCGGATGCAAGGCATATCGGGCATGGCCCTTCTGGAAGAGGTCCGGACCAAGTACCCTCACACAGCATTCATGGTCGCCACCGGCGTGGACGACATTAAGGTCAGTATCGAGGCCATGAAGAAGGGGGCCTGCGATTACTTGGTGAAGCCTATCCAACTCGAAGGCGTCGTGGCGAGCGTGGAGCGCGCCCTGGAAAAAAAGCGGATGGCGATTGAACTCGAAAACTATCGCCGCAACCTGGAGTTCATGGTCGAGCAGCGCACGCGCCAGCTCCAGTCGGCCATGCGGCGGGTGGAATTGACGTATGACGAGACGCTGGAGGCCCTCGGCGCGGCGCTCGACTTGCGCGACACGGAGACGGCGGGGCACTCCGAGCGCGTCAGCCGGTATGCCCTGGAGATGGGCAAGGCAATGGGTTGCACGAGCGATCAGCTCAAGCAGATCCGGCGCGGTTCCTACCTCCACGACATCGGCAAAATCGGCATCCCGGACTCGATCCTGCTCAAGGAAGGCAAGCTCACCGCCGAAGAAACCAACGCGATGCAGTGCCACGTGCGCATTGGCTACAACATCGTTTGCCGCATCGCCTTTCTGGCGGGCGCGGCGGAGATTGTTCTCACGCATCACGAACGCTTTGACGGCACGGGTTATCCGCAGGGGCTGGTCGGGGCGGAGATTCCTCTGGGGGCCAGAATTTTCGCGGTCGCCGACACCCTGGATGCCATGACCAGCGATCGCCCTTACCGCAGGGCTTTGTCTTTCGTTGCCGCACGCGAGGAGGTGCGCCGCTGCGGCGGCACACAATTCGACCCCAAAGTGGCGAAGGCTTTCCTCAGCATCGAACTCGGGACATGGATGAACATTCACGACCTCGTGAACCGCCGACACCGCACCGAAGATCTCGACACGGTTCTATGCCCGACATAGGGTGGAATCGCTCGGCCAAGCGGATACCAACCTCATGAAAGCCTTATGGACGAGAAGGAGCAAGCGCGACTGCAGGTTGCAATCAGGCGCAAGCCGCGGATCGCATGAGAAAATCTCGAGCTTTTCGTGGGTTTATCGCGGCTCCCCGCGCACGCTTGTGGAAGTCAGGATGACGATGTCCACACGCCGATTGCGCGCCCGGCCCTCGGGAGTATCGTTGGATTCGATGGGCTTGAATTCCCCGTAGCCTGCGGCAGACAATTTCTCCGGAGAGAATCCAAACTGACGGACCAGATAGGCAACAACCGAAGTGGCGC
>JAIQGH010000137.1 GCA_020072655.1 Terriglobia bacterium
GCCGAAGAGGTCCAGCTCGCCTTGCAGGAGCGGCAGCGTCACGGCCTGTGGATAAACCAGCGCCAGGTAGTAAAGAATCTTGCCGCGAATGAGTTCTTTTTGAAGTATCGCCATTGCCGATCACTCCTCCACTGAGGAAAAGCGGAAAATGGAAACTGGAAATTCGAAACTGGAAATTGCAAACGCGAAACTGGAAACTGCAAGATCGAAACTGGAAACTTGAAAATCGAAACTAGAAAATTGAGACTTGCAACTCATGACGCCAGCTTCCATTTTCAAATTTCCAGTTTCCAAATCCCCCAAGGGGATTTTCGTTTTCATGCGTTACAACCCGCGAAAATCGCCTGTGGCTGCCGGCTCACAACCAATCGGCAACAAATGACCAAGGACAAAGGACCAGGCACCAAGCACCCCCGCCAATCCAAAATCCGCTACTCCCTACTCCCGACTCGGTACCTCCGGCGGTCGCGGGCACTCCGCCGGCCCCCGACACGGCAGCTCGGCGATATCGCGATGCATGGCCTTGAGCGCGATGAGCATTTCCTGGTGCTCGAAACTTTCGTGCGAGTCGCGCTGCTCGACCGAACTTGCCAGGCGCGAGAGCGCCTCCGCCTGCGATTGCTGCGCGCTCAGGAATTGCTCGATGTAATCGCGCGCCACTCGAAAGGCGCTCTCGGTCTGCTCCCGCTTTACGTCCATCGACTTCTCAATCCAGTGGTGCGCCAGGCGCAAGACGCCGTAACCGAAAATCAGCAGCACCAGGATCCCCGGACCCCACCAGAGCGCGATGCTGTTCAAGTCGTCAGGCATGTGCACCCCTTGGGGCATTGAAGATTGCCGATTGACAATTGACGATTGAAGAGCGGCCACCGGCCCAACGATGGCTAAGAATCGGCAATTGGGAATTATCTATTAGCAATCTTTAATACCCTTTCAACGGACGACTGATCCGATGACCACGCCCACGCCGATGTATTCGAGCGCGCGCACGAAACGCCCGCGGCGCGTCCCGCGCGCCGCCTGGAGCTCAGCGCGGTGCTCGGCTTCCGTCCGCGCCGCGATCTCGTCCTTCAGGCGCACCGCTTCCTGAAGCTGGCTGACCGAGTGGCCGAGAGTCGCGGTCTCGGCTTGCGCCGCGCGCGCGCGGTCCTCACAATTCGCGAGCCTCTGCTCCTGCACCACTCCCTGCTCGCGACACGCGTCGAGCTGAAGGAAGGCGGTCTCGACTTGGCGCAGGCCCCGCTCGGTCAGAGGAAACTGGAAATTGGAAATTGGAAACTCGCTCGAACTTCCTGTCGCTGGAGCTGTGGATTGCCGATTGTTCCCGCCTTGCAGCGGCGATTGACGATTGACCGCGCCGTTGGTTCTTAAATCTTGAATCTGGAATTTTGAATCGTTTGTCATGCGTGGTCGGTTGTCCGTTGGAACTGACAGCTGGCTGCTGGCAACCGGCGGGTGACCAGTTTCCAATTTCCAATTTCCATTTTCCGTCTTGCCTGACGCCTGCGCTTCCGGGCCCAGCCGCGCGGCGACACGCTGCGCCAGCTCGGTTGGGGCGAGGGTGCTCGCTTGCTGGACCCGGACGCGTTCCTCCTCGCGGAGAGAATGGAGGCGCTGGCGAAGGTCTTCCGCCTCGCGCTCGAGACCGCGACGGCGCGCTTCGAGGCTTTCCATGAGCCGCGCATTCTTCTCCAGCTCGCCCAGCGCCGCCGCGGCGCGGGCGCGCAAGGCCGCAACCTCCGACGCCGCCTGCTGGCGCATTTGCCGGAACTCGAACTCGCGCTTCAGGCTGGCGTCGTGCTCGAGCAGCCACAGAGCCGCGAAAACACCGAGGAGAAGAACCGCCGCGAGGCAGCCCATCAGGGTCGCGTGCGCCGTCGCGAAGGCCCAGAGGCGCTTCGCCGCGTCCATCGCTCGTTGTGTCTCCACTCGCTGCGCGCTCATGCTTTTCGTCTCAGCCTGTCTCGATTCCTCCGCCCGCGTGTGCCTGCAACATTGAGCTCCTGCGGCTTCCGCTCTTTTCTGAGATCTCAAATTTCAAATCTCAAATCCCGGCGTAGCTCCACGGCCGCTTCTTGCCTCCGGGATCTTGAATCTGACATCTCGAATCCCCCTGTGCCTGGGCGGCTTCCGCTCTTCTCTGAGATCTCAAATTTCAAATCTCAAATCCCGGCGCCCTCCCGCGCGGCAGGGGCCGGTCGCTTCTCGAATCCCCGCGCCTTTCCCCCGGCCGAACAATCACTCCTTCTTCCCCAGGACCCGCTGCACCGTCTCCCCCGCCTTGCCGAGGCCGTAAAGACTGGCGATGAACACCGTCAGGCCTTCGAGCGCGGGCAGCGCGCCGGTCTTCCAGACGATCCGCGAGACCCACGCACACGCACACGCGAGTGCGATCAGCGTCCCCACGCGGCTGAAACTTGCTTCGCCGCCCTCCGAAAAGAGCTGCCGCAAGAACTGCCTCATGCCGTCACCGCCCTTCGCCGGGGCCTGTCCATGGCCCAGTGTTTCAATGAATCAATGACACAATCTATCAATCACTCAATCTCTCAACCACTCAATTTCTCGATACATTGCCATCCGCCGCAGCCCCTTCTCGACATACTGCGGATCGGTCGTTTCGCCGTACGGCTGGCCGGTGTTCCAGCAGCGGAACATCTCCGCAAATTCGCGCGCCAGGTCGAGCTGGTAGCGCTCGGCAAAGCCGGCGAGCAGCTCGATCGCCAGATGAAAGTGGAAACGCGCATCGAGAAGGTCCTGTACCGTCCCCGGGCGCCCGATCAGGTGATAGCCCATGATCTGCGTGTAGCCCCACGACGTGGCCAGCTCGCGCAACGCCTCGTCGCGGCAGGCCGCGAGCTGTTTCGCCGGCGCCTCGGTCCACTCCGCGTTCAGAAAGTGCGCGTGGAAGGCGGGGCTCTTGGGATGGAGCATTTCCTCAATCTCGCGCTCCAGTGCCTCGCGATGATGGCCGGCATATTTCGGGCGCTCGCCCGCCGCGAGCGACTTCAGGTGACGGTAGACCGCCGGCTCGAAACGCATGGCCCGCGCGTCCCCGCCCGATTCGTTGGCGACCAGCGCCGCTAGAAAGGCCGCGGCAACCGAGGAATAACGGCACGCCTCGGCGATCGCCGCGTGGCATCGCTCGCGCACGCGCCGCAAGAGTCTCTCTTCGTTCGCGGAGCGGCTCTGCGAGAGCTCGGCGGCCCGCGCCGTTGGGGCTCTACCGGAAATCCCCTCCGCCGCCTTGCGGCCCTCGTTGCGAGTCCCGATCTGGGACACAGTTCCCCCTGCAAGGCCAAATGCCTCTCGACCCATATAACTAGCCTAGCACTGTGATATGAGACAATGGGAATCGGCGAGAGGGATTTCTCTATCGCATTGGATTCAGGAGGGAAGTTGTGCAACAAGCAGCGTTTTGGCCTAACGAAATTGTCCCCTTTTGCCCCAGTGTAAAACGGGGCCAATGGAAGCGTCCGCCGCCGTCCTCGCGCCGGCGGGAGAGCGGTTCCGCCGACGCCAAAAACCGTGCTTGCATTCGGTGGGCGATGGCTGATAGAAGACGGCGGGTACGGTCAAGAATCCCAGGGCTGGGAACCAAGCCGCCGCGTTCGGACGCAACACCGACCGGCATAACAAGCGGAGGCACTCAACGATGCGGGCTGTTATCCAGAGAGTGACGCACGCCGAAGTCCGAGTACAAGGCCGGACTGTCGGCCGCATCGGCCCGGGGCTGGTCGTGCTGGTGGGGATTGGGCGCGAGGACACTCCCGAGGCTGGCGAGTGGCTCGCCGAGAAGATCGCGAACCTGCGGATCTTCGACGATGCGGAGGGCCGCATGAACCGATCGGTCCTTGAAGCGGGCGGCGCGGCGCTATGCGTCTCGCAGTTCACCTTGTACGGCGATTGCCGCAAGGGCCGACGCCCCAGTTACGACCGCGCGGCCTCGCCGGAAGCCGCCTTGCCGCTCTACGAATCTTTTGTAGCGTCGCTCCGCGCCCGAGGCGTCACGGTCGAAAGCGGTGAGTTCCGCGCCATGATGGAGGTCGAGCTCGTCAACGACGGCCCGGTCACGCTGCTGTTGGACTCCGAGAAGGCTTTCTGAAAAAGGAAGTCGAATGCTGCTGCGCCGCCGCGGCGACCGGGGCAAAGCCGCCGGTCTCGCACGCCTTTGGGTTTGCCACCTACTGTCTGCTACGGCGGGAAGTTCATGCGGCGCAGGAGGTCCTGAAAGCGCGGGTCGGAGCGCAGGGGATCGAACCAGTGGCCGCAGCTCACATACTCCGCCATAATGAGACTTCGCTCATCATAGGCTTTTTCCAGCCAAGCGAAGGCTTCATCCCTCTGCCCAAGCTGGGCATAGAGTCCAGCGATGCCGAGAGGCGAGACATAGCCCTGCTTGGATTGCTCCAACTCGGAATCAAGACGGCATTGCCAGTAGCCTCGCGCCCCGAAACGCCCGTAGGCCCGCTTGAGGCGCGCGGCGAGCTTAGAGTCTAACTCATCCGCGATGGCCTGCTCGTACAAGCCCTTCATTTCGTAGGCCCACATTCGGAAGACGTGTCCCTGCGGGGAATTGGGCCACACCTCGAGCACCTTTCGGCTCTGTTCGATTGCCAGGTCCGGCTGGTGAGCCCACACGTAATGCCATGCAAGGTGAAAGTTAAGAAACTCCGAAAGGGGATCCCGCTCGAGTGCGCGCTTGCTCTCGATGAGGGACTCATCGAATCGGCGCATGGCGATGAGATAATGGGAGTAGTGGTGGCGCGCTTGGGAATTGGTGGGATCCAATTCCATGGCCCGCTTATATTCACGCTCGGTACCTGGCCAGTCCCAATCGCAGTGGAACCTGACCCACCCCATCGCAGAGTGCGCCTCACTGAGCGTGTCGTCGAGTTCCAGTGCCCTGCCTGCAGCCCCCCTCGCCTTTGCGCACGCCTCCATCGGGGGCAGTCCCTCGAACAAGGTTGGCGAGACGATGGCGGCGTAGGCCGGAGCCCACGTCGGGTCGATTTGCGTGGCGCGCTGAAGAAACTCGACGGCCTTGGCATCGTTGAGAAATTGCAGGTGGCGGCCCTTGAGATAGGCCTCATAAGCCTCAGGGTTGACGGGGCGGGCGCTGACAAGGCGCGCGTGTTCCTGGGGCGTCACCGTGATTTGAATTCCATTCGCGATGGCCCGGGCGACTTCGCTTTGTAGCGCCAGGATATCGCGCAGATCGCGTTCGTAGCTCTCGGCCCAGAGGTGGCTTTCGGTCGCTCCCCGGACCAGGTTGGCGGTGATGCGGACGCGGTTGCCGGAGCGGTCGACCGTGCCTTCGACCAGAGCGTCCACGTTCAGTTCGCGCGCAATCTCCGGGAGCGGCTTCTTCGTGCCCTTATATTGCATCACGGAAGTTCGCGAAATCACCCGCAGCGCGCTGACCTTGCCCAGGCTGGTGATCAGCTCTTCGGTCATGCCGTCGGCGAAGTATTCCTGGTCCTTATCACCCGAGAGGTTTTCGAGCGGCAGGACGGCGATGGATTCGATCTTCGGTGTGGCCGCGGCGCGCCCCAGCAGCCGGTCGCGCAGGCCAGCGACGTTGAGGGCCACCAGCACGACCGCCACTGCGATCAGCGCCAACCCGCCCAAGACCATTAGCCATCGTTTTTGTAAGGGCGGTTCACGAATCGCCCCTACCGCGGGCGAGACGCCCGCGCTCCGCGCCAGTTCCGTCTCACGCTTCAGACGCTGCAAGTCTGCGCGCAGGTCCGCGGCCGTCTGGTAGCGCAGCTCGCGGTCCTTCTGTAGACTCTTGTCGATGATCTTGTCCAGCGCGTCAGGCAACTCGGGATTGAGGCGCAGCGGCGGGATGGGCGCGCGGTTGAGGATGGCTTCAAAGATCGTGGCGGGTGAATCGCCCGAAAAAGCGCGGCGGCCCGTGGCCATCTCGTAGAGCACCAAGCCAAAGCTGAACAGGTCCGTGCGCGCGTCCAGTTCTTCGGCCCGCACCTGTTCCGGCGACATGTAGTCGAACGTGCCCATGGCCATGCCGGTGCTGGTCAACGATTCCTCGGGTGTGGCCGCGGCCGCCGCAGTCATCCCTGCTCCCTTCCCGAGCCCCGAACCCCGAGTCCCGAGTCCCGTCACTTTCGCCAGCCCGAAATCGAGAATCTTGGACTGACCGCGTTCCGTCACAAAAATGTTCGCGGGCTTGATGTCGCGATGGATGATGCCTTTCGTGTGCGCGGCCTCCAGCGCGTCGGCGACCTGGACGGCGAGGTCGAGGAGCAGGTCAAGCGGTAGCGGCGGTCTCTGACCGCCGGCCGCCTGCGGCGACACCGGCGCTACCGAGATCAGGTGCTTCAGCGTCTGGCCCTCCAGGCATTCCATGACGATGAAGGGTCGCCCTGCGTGTTCCGCAATTTCGTGGATCGTACAGATGTTGGGATGATTGAGCGCTGAGGCGGCGCGGGCTTCGCGCTGGAAGCGCTCCAGGAACCTGCGGTCCTGGGCGAGTTCTTCGGGGAGGAATTTGAGGGCCACGCAGCGGTCGAGCGAGGTGTCCTCTGCCCGGTACACCACACCCATCCCGCCGCCGCCCAGCTTCTCCAGCACCCTGTAGTGGGTGATCGTACGGCCAATCATTTCTTTCTGCTGTTGCCCTTCTCTCGTGGCTTGCTCTTCAGCCAGCGCCCGGGCGGCCACTTCCAGGGCGCGCCCTTCCAGGAAGCTCTCGGCTTCGGGGTGTTGGGCGAGGAGGGAATCAATCTCTCGGCGAAGCGCTTGGTCCCCCGCACAGGCCTCGTCCAGGAATGCGGGCCGCTGGTGCGGCTCCCGCTCCAGAGCGGCGTGAAACACCCTCTCGATCTCCTGCCAGCGTTCAGGCTTCATGGGGCCTCGGACTGCACAGTTCCCGCCGCAACCAGGCCTTGGCCAGCTTCCAGTCGCGCATCACCGTCTCGGGCGAGACTTTCAGCGCTTCAGCCGTTTCCTCCACACTCAGTCCCCCGAAGTAGCGAAGCTCCACCACGCGGCTCTTCCTCTCGTCAACGGCGGCCAGCTGGTTGAGCGCGTCGTCCAGCGCCACCAGGTCGCCGCCCGCCTCGCGAGGTACCACCAGCGCTTCGTCCAGCGACACATGGTGTGCTTTGCCTCCTCGCTTCACATATTGCCGTGCGCGGGCGAAATCGATGAGGATGCGCCGCATCATCCGCGCGCAGATAGCGAAGAAATGGGCGCGGTCTTGCCAAGTCACTTCTCGTGCATCGACCAGCCGCAGGTAGACCTCATTAACGAGCGCGGTGGTTTGCAGGGTGTGGCCGGGCCGTTCCCGCGCCATGTGTCGGTGCGCGGCCCGGTGCAACTCTGCATGGACCAGGGGAGTCAGCTTCCTCAGGGCCTCCTGGTCCCCGTCGCCCCAGGCTCTGAGCAGTTGCGTGATGGCGTGTTCCGAACGCGCCTCCATATCTACCCTTGACAGGCCCGCAATCGAGTCTTGTTGGCGAAGAGGTTAGCACACCTGTCCGGGACATTCCACTTGGCCAATCCTCCGGGAGGGCAAGATGTCTCACTGGCTATGACACTTTCGCCGCCCAATTCTCGCTATTCCCAGTGAGAGCAGCCAAAAGCTGCTAAATCAAACGCCGATTTCACCGAGGAGGTGAGTTATGAACAACACCCGAAGTTTCACGCTCGTCAGAGTGGCTTTCCTTGCTCTGCTGGCCACGGTGCTTTCCGCCGGCTTGCTGAGCGCTGAGGATTACAGGGTTACTTTCACTCTGCCCTGCGAAGCCCGCTGGGGGGAGGCGACACTACCCCCCGGCGACTACTCGATGATTGTTGACACGGCAAGTCCGTACAAGGTGACAGTCATCCGTGGGGAAAATGGGAGGAGGTTCGTCCTTCCTATGGGTATTAATGACCACCAATTCGCCGGGCGCAGTGTGCTGGTCCTGGTACGTCACGGGGGGCAGGGCACCGTCCGCGCCCTGCGCTTAACAGGTCCTGGACTGGTTTTCTCTTACGCGCCGCCAAAGGGGGAAAGCCGATTGCTCGCTCAAGCGCCGGAGCTCATCCAGCGTATTCCGGTCGGCGCCAGCGGGAAGTAAGTCCGTGCCTACCGTTTTGAATCTGGGGGCAGGCCCTATCCGCCGGGGATCAATCTCACCGGCAGGGCCTGCCTTCGACCGTTCCCTCAGGCTGCCTTACACACCGGAGGACCATTGGCAGCGCCCGCCTCACGGCGAAAGCGCTCCACAAACTTGCGGTCTCGCGCCAGTTCTTCAGGCAGGAATTTGACGGCCACGCAGCGGCCGAGTTGCGTGTCCTCGGCCTTGTAGACCACACCCATGCCCCCACCGCCGAGCTTCTCCAGGATACGGTAGTGGGAAACGGTCCGGCCGACCATGAGACGCTTGCCCCGCCGCGGAATGCAGGCGACCCTAAATTGGCGCCAGCATACGCCGCATGTATTAGCAAGTCAACGCGACTTCGGCTGGGGAATTCAAGCAGCAGGGGGGCTTGGCGCGCAATGCGGAAGCGGCGGATTCTTCGCTGGCGCTCAGAATGAAAATATGAAAGCGCGACTCCGGCCGTCGGCGTAGGCTGACGGTGGAAAAAAGATTCCTCGAAGAGGAAGGGAGCCGCGCATGAGAGAGTATATCGCATTTGATTCTCACAAGCGTTACACCTGGGTG
>JAIQGH010000138.1 GCA_020072655.1 Terriglobia bacterium
CCTGCTTCGCGCGCGCGCTCACCTCTCTGGGCGTGGCGCGCTCCTTCCAAGGCCAGTTCGAGCCCGCGGAATCCTCGCTCAAGAAGGCCCTCGAGTGCGACAGCGGGTATCTGGAGGCTTACGTTCAGCTCGCCATCCTACTCAATGTCGAACGCAAGTATGCTGAGAACATCGCCCAGCTTCAGACCGCGCTCGGCCATTTTCCCGGTGAGTGGGAGCTCTACGCACAGCTCGGCACGGCCGAAGGCGGCGCGGGCAGATACTCCGAAGCCGAACAGGCCTTCGCGAAAGCGGAGTCACTGAATCCGAAGCTTCCGCCGGAATTTCATTTGACAGTCGCGGGGCGTTACGTGAGCTGGAAGCAGTACGACAAGGCCCGCGCCGAGATGCAAGCCTACCTGGCCGCTGAGCCGAACGGTCGCTTCGCCGAGGAGACGCGAAGAACGATAAGCTACATGGAATCCTCAGGGCTGGTCTCCAGCCCCTAACTTGCACCACCACAGTCAACCGGGTGTAAGACCGAGGGGGAAGCTCAAAGGTCATCCAAGCACCCGCCCGCGGCGGCGCGAGCCGTTGAGGAACCACTCGCCTGGGCGCATCGAACGTATTGGTCGCCTTCAAGTCTGCGCCGGTCAGAACATCTGATTTCGTCACCTGACTCGGCGTCACCTCTTACCAGTCAACCTGCAATTCCCGGGACTTCTCCAGGTCGCGGTTCAACCCGAACAGCGTCGCCGTCTCAGCTTCTGAGTGGAACGTGGCCGCCAAATCGAGGTACGGGACGGGGCCGGGGGTGGCAGCGCAAACCCACCCGGCCCGCCCCTTGGCTCTACTTCGTACGACGGCCCTTCGGCAAGCAGGCTCAAGACGTCGCCCCGCGCGCTTTCCAGGGGCCAAGCGTAAGGATAGTAGATGACGGTGTCAAATAGAAGGTCAATGAAGCCAACTGCTACGGAATTTGCCTGTCGATTTGCCGGTGAGATCAGCCAACCTCATGGACCGGGGAGATTTCGCAGGCTCCGCCCGCCACGGGTCCGAGGATCGTAACGTGCATGAAGAACTTATCCCAGTCGCCATCACCATCCGTCCGACAGACTGGCTTCTCCCTGCCCGGCGCATATTTTGCCGCGCCATATTTCTCTTTTCCGTCGGTCCTCTGCCAGACGATGACGAGGGACCAGCCTCGATCGTATCGATTGTGGTAGACCATCTTGGCAATGCTGCCGTCCTCCGACTTCTCGTAGAGCGAAAAATCCGGCTCACACAGCGCCGTCCACATGGTAGTTTCTCCCTCCACGACTTTGGCATTGGCAAAGAGAACGTTAAGCCACATTTCCGTTTTGAAGTCCATTTGCGAATCTTCTGACGCTTGTCGGCATCAATATTCATGCGGGTTTCAATGCAGTGAGGACGCTTTGGAGGGCAATACCCAGTGGGTGAGAAACAAAACGGCTCATTTCAGCTCTCTTTCAACTCTTCTTTGAAGGTCGATTTCCATGGCTCGCGGGTCACCTCCGACGGTGGCCTGATTCTGGTGCGCGAGTTGGACGAACGTTTGGGATTCAGCCAACTCATCGACCAACACTTGACCGACTCTCGGGGCAAGAACACGCAGTTGCCCCTTGCTGACTTGCTGCGATAGTCGGTGTACAGCCGCCTGTCTGGTTACGATGACGTGAACGACGCGGAGCCGCTTTCCCAAGATCCCACCTTCCGGCTCATCGGGTCGGAGAAGATCTGGGAGCGTGGCGCAGCTTTAACGTCTCGGCTTCAGTCGTTCGAAACCGAACTGCTGGCGCAAGACGAGAACCTGGCGGGTTTGGACGCGATCAACCGGGAGTTGATCGAGAGGGCGGAATCAGGTGATGTAGCACAACGGGTGGTGCTGGATATGGACAGTACCGAGATCCCTGTCTACGGCCAGCAGGAGCACAGCGCCTACAACGGGCATTTCGAATCGACGGCCTATCACCCCCTGCTGCTATTCAATCGCAACGGGGATTGTCTGGCAGCCGAGCTGCGGCCAGGCAATGTGCACAGCGCCGAGGGCTGGGAAGAACTCTTGCTGCCCGAGATCGAACGGCAGCAGAAGCTCGACAAGGAAGTGGTGTTTCGCGCCGATGCTGCCTTTGCCAGGCCAGAGATCTACGAGGCCCTGGAGGAGCGGGGCGCGAAGTATGCCATCCGCATCCCGGCCAACGACAGCCTGGAGCTGGACATCGCACAGTTGCTGACTCGCCCAGTGGGGAGGCCGAGCCACAGGCCGGTGATTTCCTACAAGAGTTTTCTCTATCAGGCGGCAAGCTGGAAGAAGGCGCGCCGGGTGGTGGCGAAGGTGGAGTTTCACTTTGGCGAACTGTTTCCTCGCATCGGATTCATCGTCACGAACCTGGAGACCGACAGTCGCGCGGTAGCGCGGTTCTACAACAAACGAGGAACAGCCGAGCAGTGGATCAAAGAAGGAAAGCAAGCGGTGAAGATGACGCGGCTGAGCTGCCATCGGTTCCGATCCAACGAGGTGCGCCTGTGGCTGAGCGTGATTGCGTACAACCTAGAGAAACTGTGGCGACGGCTAACGCTGCCCAGGAGGATTGGAAATTGGTCGCTGACGAGTTTGCAGCAGCGGTTAGTGAAGACCGGGGGACGGCTGGTGAAACACGCCCGGCACCACTGGTTGCTGTTGGCCAAGGGGCATCTCACACGGCAGCGTTTTGACAGTATGCTGAGAATGACCGCGGCGCTACCGCGGCCGGACGGGTAGCGAAGCAGAAATTAGGGCCAATCGGTTCAGGAGTCATCCAGCGGGGATAAGTGTCAGCAGGGAGGCAGGTTGGAGGCGGGAAAGAGGCCGACAAGGGCAGCGGAACGGCCCAAACGTGCCGCGATGCCGCGCATGGTGATCTGAGCTTGAGGCGATAGGGCTGCTGGCGTATGCTTTGGGGCGAAGCGGCACCTCAAATCGGAAATTCCGACTGGAACCGAGGCGCCACTATGACCCCGCTGTTGCAGACCTTCGAGACCGAGCCGCAGGCGAGGACGAGAACTTCGCGGGGCTGGGACGACTCAACCGGGGACTGATCGGCAAAGCGGAAGGGAAGGGTCCGCAACCGGCAGGAGAAAACCTCGGGAAACCAGCAGGGGGATGGCGAGGGGTCTGAGAAATCGCTTGGGAAACGGGTCAGAGTGCCGGTTGACTCCATCTTGAAGGCACACACCCGGCTGCCAGACGGCGCCTCGTCGCCTGGAGTGCGAAATTGGGGTTGCGAACGAGCCGGTGGGTTTATACTGTGCGGTTCACGACGCCAAAATGGGAATCCTGGTCAAAGTCGTTCAAATTGCTGTGGCTGGGCTGCGACGGCGACAACAGGCTTCTAGCTCTCAACCAGGCATTTGAGCAGACGCACACCGGAGGTAGCATCCAGCGTGAATCGCAACTTATGCCGGATTCCCGGTGGACACCATCACCAATTGCGCCTTTGGCGGCCCCGAGATGAAGACGCTCTCTGTCACAACGGGCAAGACACTCTTCCGGGTGAGAACCAAGACCGCCGGAACGCGAAGTAGGGCCAGCAAGTCACGCATGGACACTGATAAAGATCTGGTCATCGGCATAGACAGCAGCACCACGGCGACCAAGGCGGTGGCCTGGAAGCGCGACGGTGCCCTGGCGGGGCTCGGGCGCAGCCCGATCCCGCTGGCCAATCCCGCCAACGACCGATACGAGCAGGACCCCGAGGACTGGTGGCGGTCGGCCTGCGAGGCGCTGAGAGGCTTGTTTCAGGAAGTCGCCCCCGAGCGCATCGCCGGCGTCGCGATCTCCAACCAACGGGAGACCTTTGTGCCGCTCGGCCCGCAAGGCGTTCCGGTACGGCCCGCCATCGTATGGCTCGACCAGCGGTGCGACCAGGAGGTGCCGTGGCTCACCGGCAAAGTCGGCGCGGACAAGATTCATCGAATCTCGGGAAAGCCGCCCGATATGGCGCCGGTGGCGTACCGGATCGCCTGGATGTTGCGCCGGGAGACGGATCTGTTCCGGGCTACCCGCATGTTCACCGATGTGCACGGCTACCTGGTCTGGCGGCTCACGGGAGCTTTCCGCACAAGCTGGGCGAGCGCGGACCCACTGGGCCTTTTCGACATGCAGAACAAGACGTGGTCCGGGGAGGTGATGGATGCGCTGGAATTGCGCCCGGATCAACTGCCCGAGCCGGTGGCCCCCGCGAGCGCGGTGGGCCGCGTGAGCGAAGCCGCTGCCGCCGCCACGGGACTGGCTCCGGGCACGCTGGTGGTGGCAGGCGGCGGCGACGGGCAGGCCGCGGGGCTGGGCGTCAACGCCCTCACCCCGTGGCGCGCCTACCTCAACCTGGGGACTGCGGTCGTTTCCGGCACCTACTCTCGTGAATATCGCACCGACACCGCGTGGCGGACCATGGGAAGCTGCTCCGGCGAGGGGTACATCTACGAGACCAGCCTGCGAGCGGGAACCTTCCTGGTGGACTGGCTTGTACGTCAAGTTTGCCAGGCGCCGGCGGAAGACAAGGGCATTTACCAGAGGTTGGAGGCCGAGGCGGCCGGCGTCCCCGCCGGCAGTCACGGGCTGCTTGCCTTGCCATACTGGGGCGCGGTGATGACGCCCTATTGGGATCCCAAGGCCCGGGGGTGCTTCGTGGGTTTGACCGGATCCCACCGCCTGGGACACCTGTACCGGTCGGTGCTAGAGGGCATTGCGCTCGAGCAAGCTCTGGTAACAGGCATGATAGAGGAGCGGACCGGCGTAGAGGTCAGGGAGTTCATCGCTATCGGCGGCGGCGCCTCGAGCGACCTGTGGTGTCAGATCGTCGCGGACGCTTCGGGCAAGACCGTGCGGAGATCCACGACGGTTGAGGCATCTAGCCTGGGTGCGGCGATGTGCGCGGCCGTGGGCGCGGGCTGGTTCCCTGACGCACCAGCCGCGGCGGAAGCAATGAGCGGCAAGATCACTCGGGAAACGGAGCCCTCTCCAGACCGCTCTGCGCGTTACTCCGAGCTGCTGGGGATCTATCGGGAGATCTATCCGCGACTGCGCGAGACGTTTTCCAGGCTGACGCGTTTCGCGGCGGCGAGCTGAGGCCAACCAGATGCTCATCGTCATGGACAGCATGGCGGTCAGGAGGGCCGCTGGACCGGCCCAGGTCCGTTCCGCGGCTCCAGCAGGAGGTACTGGACCACTTTTGGGGGGACCGGGCCAGCCGGCTGGACAACCTGCAGCGCGGGCGGGCGGAGGCATGAATCCGATGGGCAATCCCGTGTTCTCGGAAATGATGGCTGAAATGTGAGATTTCGAATCTCAAATTGCTTGCGGAGGGCATTTCTCGCCAGTAGCGTGGGTGGGCGCGTTCCCTTCAAGAATCCGAAGTCAAAGGGCAGCGGTATCTCACCGAGAAAGCTCGGCTTGCCACTCGAGTCAAACGTGACCGGGAAGAGTTCACGGAGAAATTGCGGCGTACCCGTGAGGAAGGTAACAAGAACCGAAGTGCCCTTCACTCAACTGACGGGAACTCATGAATCCTAATTCAATATGCAACTGAACCAGCTTCTACTCCCTATTCACGAAGCTGCGATAATCGAGCTTCAGACGATCCATTCGGGGAAAGATGCTGCATTGCAGGACGCAATGCGCGATGCCTATAGAATTTGAGGGGAAACGCCCCGGTCGACATACGCAATAGGGCGAGAACCCGGTGCGAGAATTGCAGCTGATGCGCCAAGGGTCGTGCAGTCAGGTCCCCGGATCATTCACATTCCACAGGAGACGACTATGCGGCATTTCGTACGGAGGGAATTCCTGGTGCGGACTTCCCTGGGCGGGCCCCTAATATGCTCTCTTCTCAACGGTTTTGCGGACTCACTCCGTGGCCAGAGCGAGCCAGCAGCCCCCTATGACTTATTGGTGAGGGGCGGACATGTCGTAGACCCTGCGCAGGGTATTTCGGACGAACGTGACGTAGCGATTTCAGGGAGCAAGATCGCGAGAGTTGCGAAGTCGATTCCGGAAGCCGAAGCCCGGCAGGTACTCAGCGCTCGCGGCAAAATCGTTACACCGGGCCTAATCGACATCCACGTCCACGTTTATGACGGCGTGGCACCCTTAGGCATCCCGGCTGATCCGAACTGCATTGCCAAGGGGGTTACGACCGTCGTAGACGCAGGCTCGGCGGGGGCGCACACATTCCCAGGCTTGCGGCGATACGTTATCGAGGCGGTGGATACCCGTGTGTACGCGCTGCTGAATATTTCGGTTGTGGGTCAGTCAACTTATTCCCAGGATAATCCGCACGGGGAACTTCTAGAGCTGCGCTTTGTCAACCCGAAGCTAGCGGTCCGCACTATCGAAAAAAACCGTGATGTAATTCTGGGCATAAAAATCCGCCTCACGCGAAACATTACAGATAGCCATGACCTAGAGGCGCTCCGCTTGGCACGACAAGCCGCTGACACTGTCCATCTCCCGCTGATGGTGCATATTGGCGGTTCATACTCTCCGCTGAAGGATATCCTCGATCTTCTTAACAAGGATGATGTGGTGACGCATTGTTTCCGAGGTGGCGACGGAGGAATCCTGGACTCAAGAGACCGTATCCTGCCCGAGGTGCGCGCAGCAGTTGAGCGCGGCGTCCGAATGGACGTAGGCCATGGTGCTGGCAGCTTCTCCTTCCATACGGCGGAAAAAGCTCTAGAACAAGAGTTTCTGCCGGGAACAATCTCGAGTGATGTTCACCAGTTCAATGTGAACGGGCCCGTGTTCGATCTAGCGACAACTTTATCCAAGTTCCTTTACTTGGGCCTGACTTTGGAACAGGTCATCAAGCGCGCTACCACCAATCCCGCCCAGACTTTCGGATTTCCGCTTGGCTTGGGCACGCTGCGCGAGGGCGCTGAGGCGGACGCGGCGGTATTTTACCTCGCCGAAGGGAATTTTGAATTTGTTGACGCTGAGGGTCAAAGGCGCACAGGACGTCACAAGCTGATTCCTGTGGCGACTGTCAAGTCGGGTCGAATTTATGGCTCAGCCTCAATCCCCGTCGCGACGGTTTAGGTTGCGGCTGACTTCCTCTGTGCCTGGACGCCCTCAGCAAGGGATCATCTCTTGGTCCGATCGGTCACCCCAGTTGACTACCCAGCTCGTGGTGCCCACGCGAACATGGGACGCTCGAACAGGAAAGCGACCAAGGGAATCAAGCCGCAAGGCAGAGTAGCGCGGTCGCTGCAATCAGAGTAGGAGCTAGGCTGCAGGTGTCATGCGAACTTCATTGTTTCGAGGGTCAGTACTGGAGGTGCGCAATCCGTCATCAAGCTTGAGCCAAGACCTGCCGCTGGTTATAGGGTAAGGCACCTGGACGAAGCGCGATTCCAATCTTGTCCCAACCGGCAGAACGAAATACAAGTGGTCGCCCATCAGACCAAGGCTAGGTGCAAGGACGTGGTACCGCGTTCGGGCCAGCTCTTTGTTCCCCCCGCCGCGTTGCAGCAACTGGTTCTGTGCCTCTTCCAGCTCGTGCCGCAGACTTCGGCGTGAGAGCCTGAATCGCCTTGTTAAGTTGTCAATGTAGGGTGAATAGACCATTCCCATCAAAAATCGGCCGAAGGGAGTTTCTCAATAGAGCTGCTTGGGCTGGGGGTCTCGCTTTGACAAAAGGCCTCGCCGCGGACGCTTCGCGAAAGATCGCGATTCTCACAGACCCCGACGAGACGCCACTGCAAAGGCAAAGACGGCGGAGTGGGCGGCGGGCGAACTCGAGAGCTCGCTCTCCTCTCGGGGCATGAAGGTCAGCCGAGTCACACAATGGCACCCTTCACACCCCTTCGACCTTTACATTGTGGCCGCTGGAGCAGACCACGGTCGGGCGCGACCCTTCCTCCACAAAGGGGGCGTTTCAATCCCCTCCCAAGCCGAAGTGCTTGGTTTAGTCCCCGGAAAGCTTGCCGGGAAGGAGGCTGTGCTGGCTACAGGGTCGGATTCGCGAGGCCTTGTTTACGCGCTTCTCGAACTCGCGGATCGAGTTCAATCCTCGCGCGTGCCGCTTGAAGCTACTCGACTGTCTCACCCAGTTATTGGACAGCCTGCAAATTCTGTCCGCGCCGTCAACCGGAGCTTCGAAAGCGACGTCGAGGACAAGCCGTGGTACAACGACCGGAGCTTCTGGCCTCCAAATCCCACCATGTTGGTTGCCCAGCGCTTCAATCGTTTTTGCCTCAGTTTCGGTCTCGCATATGACTTTGCGCGGAACATCACCGATTGCTACTTTCACTTTCCTTACCCGTTCCTGCTCTCAATCCAGGGTTGCGACGTCAGGGCCGAGGGACTTCCGGACGAAGAACGTGACCACAACCTTGAAATGCTGCGGTTCATCAGCGACGAAGCGGCGGCGCGTCCGAGAAAGGCGATGGCGCCTGTGAGCAGGAAAATCAGGCCGAGGGCACTGAAGGCAAGCGTCAGGATAATCTTGGCCCATCCTCGCGGCGAATCCGTGGCCCAAGGTTTTTCCCAGTACTTCCCGGGCGGCTGCGGAGGTTTTTCCCCCGGCTCGAGGGGACGCGTGCTGAGCTGGTTCTGAGCCACGCGTCGTCTCCGCAGCATAGCCCGGCGGAAGATCT